>NZ_DATGNR010000001.1:0-49202 GCF_035306605.1 Xanthomarina sp.
AATGATAGTAGCGGTGGAACACAACCTCCTGCGGCTATAGATAATATTTCATTAGAAATTCCAGCCTGTCCTGCACCAATGGATTTGGCAACTACAAACGTAAACAGTGATTCAGTAGATATTAGCTGGACAGCTGGTGACTCAGAAACAGCATGGAATGTTTCTTGGGGAGCGCCAGGATATACGCCGGGTGTAGATGATCTTGGAACTGATACTGCAAGTACAACTTCTTACCAGATAGCAGGTTTAACTCCTCAAACAAGTTATGATGTTTACGTTCAAGCTGACTGTGGTAATGGTGACTTGAGTAGTTGGGCGGGTCCATTGAGTTTTGAAACCGCTTGTAGTGCTATAACTGAAATGTTTGAGGATTTCGATTCTTATGCTACAGGAAGTATTGTTCCTGATTGTTGGGAAAGAATAGTTCCAGCTACTTCAGCTGGAAGTCAGACAATATCTTCGACTTCTCCTGCTTCAGGAACCCGAAATATTTATCAGTATACTTCTTCTACTTCGAACTCTGTAATTGTAGCACTACCAGAATTCTCTAATGTTAATGCCGGAACGCATTGGTTGAAACTTAAAGCAAGAGTTGCTTCGGGGTCAGGTGCTCTTTCGGTAGGTTATGTTACTGATGTAAGTGACTACAATAGTTTTACATTAATTGAAGATGTTACTATTACCAATACTAGCTATGCTTCAAATTCGGAATACACAGTGGTAATTCCTAACACGGTTCCTGCTGGAGCAAGATTAGGAATTAAAAGTGCAGCCAATGGAACTAGCCATTATTGGGATGATGTGACCTGGGAGCAAGCGCCATCTTGTTTAGAGCCATCATCTTTAGAGGTTACTGACCTTACGTCCACAACAGCTGATATTGCTTGGGTGGCAAATAATTCTGAAACTTCTTGGAATGTTTCTTGGGGAGCTCCTGGGTATACACCAGGTGATACAGAGGAAATTAGTACAGCTGTAGCATCTACAAACTCTTATCAAATAGGAGGTTTAAGTGCTGATTCACATTATGACGTGTATGTGCAAGCCAATTGTGGTGCAGTCGATGGTGAAAGTAATTGGGCTGGGCCTTTAAGTGTTTATACAGGATACTGTATTCCTTCTGGATCATCAAATAACTCAGACGAGATACGTAATTTCACATTAAATAACTTAAACAATGACTCAGCTGCTTCAGAGGGAACCAATGGATATAGTGACTATACTACTTCTGTTGCGCCAGCTGAACTTCAAGTGGGTGTGCCTTATACAGCTTCTTTAACAAGTGGTACAGGATCTGGTAATCATGGTGCAGCTATTTGGATCGATCTAGACCAAAACCTTGTTTTTGATTCATCAGAAATGGTGGCTTTTTTACCTAGTTCAATTGGCGCGAATACTACTATTGATTTTCCTGCCTTTACACTGCCTTCCAATTTACCATTAGGCACATACAGGTTGAGAGTTCAATATCACTACAATAAATCTGGAGATTTGTTAGATCCTTGTGTCGCTACTTCTTCATTTTCTGAAACTGAAGACTATACCGTTGAAGTTTCTGAAGCAACAGTTAGCGTGGATGATTACAACATGTTTTCAGATACTCGCCTATATCCAAACCCATTAAATGATAATACATTCTTTGTACATGCACCTAAGTTAAATGGAGAGCAAGTAGAAGTAAACATTACAGATATGACTGGAAGACAGTTTTATAATAATACGTTTTCCGTAAGTGATAATAGATTAACTGTATCTTTAAATGAAAGCTTGACTTCAGGAGTGTATTTGGTAACACTGAAAAATGGAGGAGATGCTCATACATTTAGATTAGTGAAAAAATAATCAAGTTTATTAGAAAATAACCTAATAAAAATTTTTTTAGAAATGGAAAAACCACCTCAATTCGAGGTGGTTTTTTTATGGACTTATTTTAAGTACTATTTTTGTTGCTCAGTTCGTTTTAGGGGTTAATTCACGGTTTTTATTTTTGATGAAAGACTTAGGTTTGCACTCTTGTTTAAGAATTTTCTTTTAGGCATAGTTTGTTATTAGGCTTAACATCTTTAATATTCTAATTACCAATTGTCAGGTAGATTGTTCAAGGGTATAGCGTATGTATAGTGGATTTCACCTACTTAAAATCTAGATGAGCTTTTGGCCATCTAAATTTTAAACTTATTGTTTGAAAATAATTTTCAATATAAGGACATTTCATTTTAAATTGTATCTTTGAAAGCACCCAAAAAACTACAATTAATAATGTTTGATAATTTCTGGTTTCACGTAGAATATGGTATGAATCATGTATTGGATATCAATGGCTACGATCATGTTCTTTTTTTAATAGTGTTGAGTGTCCCTTACCTTTTTAAGGATTGGAAACGTGTTTTATTATTGGTAACTGTTTTTACTTTAGGGCACACCTTGTCATTAATCTTAGCGGCCTACAATGTGGTGAGTGTAAATGGTAAATTGGTGGAATTTTTAATTCCCATTACTATATTAATTGTTGCACTTTTTAACGTGTTTACGGCAGGAAAAGGCGCTCAAAAAGAAAAGGTTGGGGTGTTGTTTTTCTCTACTCTATTTTTCGGATTGGTACATGGTTTAGGATTTGCAAGGGAGTTTAGAATGCTTGTGGGGCAATCCGATAATAAATTAGTAACACTTTTAGAGTTTGCTTTGGGAATTGAATTAGCGCAAATAATTATTGTATTTGTCGTTTTGTTTCTTGGGTTTATTATGCAAACCGTTTTCAGATTTTCAAAACGCGATTGGGTGATGGTTATTTCGGCAGTCGTAGTTGGGTTGGTTATCCCTATGATTATGAATAGCGGTTTTTGGCTTAAGTAAAAGTTAGGAATCGAGTCGGTTTCTAGTTAATTTAATGCGGCTTTTATATTTTATTTAAAAAAAGTTATAAACGTATGGATATCCAATGTGTAACAGTTCTTTTTACCTAAAGTTTTCATAAATCTTTAAAACTCAAGTTGTAATTAAAATAGGAACAGCCTATCTTCGTTGTATATAATTAATATAGAGTTCACCTTGTAAAATATATGAAGGAACACAAACAACTTAAATACGACAAAGCTTATTTAAGAATTGCTAAAGAGTGGGGAAAACTATCTTATTGCGAACGTAAACAAGTAGGTGCAATTATAGTTAAGGACAGAATGATTATCTCCGATGGATTTAACGGTACCCCAACAGGTTTTGAGAATTTTTGTGAAGATGACGAAGGTTATACTAAATGGTATGTTTTGCATGCCGAAGCAAACGCCATTTTAAAAGTTGCTTCCTCTACCCAATCTTGTAAAGGAGCCACCTTGTACATTACTTTGTCGCCTTGTAAGGAATGTAGTAAATTAATACATCAAGCAGGTATTGTTAGAGTGGTCTATAAAGAAGGATATAAAGATGATTCTGGCTTACAATTTTTAAGAAAAGCCGGAATCGAGCTTGTTTGCATTACAGACTTAAAAGCATAAGATATAGCTTTTAGCCTTCGGAATAATAGTTGTGAATGAATTTATAATAGTTTACAGCAATAAAAAACACAAATGAAATTCAAGAAAAAATATTTACCACTTATTGTAGGTGTTGCAATGGCAGCAGGTATTTATATTGGTGGAAAATTAAATTTCTCTGATACTTCCGATAGAATATTTACTAAAAACAGTAAAAAGGACAAGCTTAACAGATTGATTGACTATATAGATTACGAATATATAGAAGATGTTAATACAGATAGTATTGTAGACGTAACAGTTAACGGCATTCTTAATACACTAGATCCACATTCTGTATACATCCCAAAAGAAGACATGGAACGCGTGGCCGATAATATGAAAGGTGATTTTGTAGGTATTGGTATTAATTTCTACACCTATAAAGATACCATTACTGTTATTAGAACAATTGATGATGGTCCGAGCGAAAAGGCAGGTATAAAGGGTGGAGACCGGATTATTATGGCTAATGGCGACTCTATTTTTGGAAAAAAATGGAGTAATAATGATATTATAAAAAAACTTAAGGGTCCATTAAATACAATAGTAGATTTAAAGGTTTACAGAAGAGGCGAACCTGAATTATTGGATTTTAAGGTAAAACGAAATCACATTCCAATTAAAAGTGTGGATGCGGCGTACAAGCTTACGGATAAACTAGGGTATATAAAAATTAACCGTTTTGCTGAAACTACCTATAAGGAGTTTAAAAAAGAGCTTAACAAATTACAAAAAGAAGGAATTGCTGAGTTGGTCGTAGATTTACGAGGAAATCCCGGTGGATTTTTAGGCGTAGCCGAACAAATAGCTGATGAGTTTTTAGAGAAAGACAAACTAATTCTCTTTACTAAAAACAAACGAGGAGATATTGATAAAAGCTTCGCTACCAAAAAAGGAGATTTCGAAAATGGAAAAGTATTTGTTTTAATAGACGAAAATTCAGCCTCAGCTAGCGAAATTATTGCAGGAGCACTTCAGGATAATGATAAAGGGACCATCGTTGGGCGTCGATCTTACGGAAAAGGCTTGGTGCAACGTGAAATGGATTTGGGAGATGGAAGCGCTGTAAGATTAACAGTTTCTAGATATTACACACCAACAGGTAGATCGATACAACGCTCGTATAAAAATGGAAATGGAGATTACTACGATGAATATTTTTCGCGTATACAAAGTGGTGAGCTTTTAGATCCAGAAAAAATTGAAGTGGCTGATTCTTTAAAGTTTACTACGCCTAAAGGAAAAGTAGTGTATGGTGGGGGAGGTATAATTCCTGATGTTTTTGTGCCACTGGATTTAAGCATGCAAAACGAAACCCTAACTTTTCTGGACAGACGAGGGTTTATTAGCAATTTTGTTTTTGAAGAATTAGAAAAAGATCGCCATGCTTATGATGCTATTCCCCGGAACGAATTCATAAATGAGTTTGAGTTTAATGACGATATAGTTCTAGAGTTTCAGAATTATCTGAACGAGAAAACTAAAGCTAATATTACTTTTGTGGCCTATAATGAAGAAGTTAAGCAATATATTAAAGCTACTCTAGCCGATCAACTTTATGGAAATGGCGCTTTTGAAGAGGTTTTAAATCAATCAGATATTATGATTGATAAGGTTATTGCATTAAGCAACAAAGATAATTAACCTACTACCTTATCGTGAACTTTTGTGTGCTCTCCACCATTCCAAAGAGTTAAAATATCTGTAGCTACTTGGGCTCCACTACCACTTGCAATGGCAAATTGACTTCTCCAACCAGCTAAAGTTCCTGCTACATAAAGACCGTCGTCAATTTTATGATCAATGTTTTTCAACCAAATTCGGTTTTTATCGATTTTTTCTCTTGGATGAGGTTCTATGTACTCTTCTAAACCTTTAATGGTCATTAAATTAGTATGTCCAACCGTTATAACTACTAGTTTAGAATTGTATTCTGCCTTGTTGGTTATTACTAAAAATCCAGTTTTGGTTTTAGTTATCTGCTTAACCTTTTCATTGATAATTTGTTGTACTTCTGGATATAAAGATGCTAACTGCTCTTTGCCTGTTTCTAGAATGGAAGCGCCAGTTGTACCAGGTCTTAAGCCTAAAACATTATTAAATAAAGCTGTTTGTAAATGTGAAGATTTTTGATGGGCAATAATACCAACCTTTTTGTCTTGCGCATATTCTTTGTTTTTTGCCGAGCCTAAAACTAAAGCACATGAAAGACCAGAAGCACCACCGCCAATAATTAGCACATCAAACATTATTTTTTAATTTTTGATTGTTTTTCAATTTTTTCAGAAATCCTTAAGATTTGTAATAATACCAAAGCACACATTGCTGCTAAAATAGTAATAAAAGCAATTATACTGTCACCTTCAAAAGGCGCATTAAAATTAACTTGGGTTAGGTTGTAAATTATCAAGCCAACTGAAATTAATGATAGTAATATTTTAAAAATCTTCATTTTGCATAAATTTAAAGCTGTTGCAAATTTCGTTAATTTGGAATGATTATTCTTTGTTTTAGGCATTAATTTTTTATTTATAAGCTATCTTTGCAATTACTTTTATAAGCATCTAAATTTATGTTTCAGTTAGGAAATACCATCGTTTCGGAAGAGATTATTGAAAAGGACTTTGTTTGCAATCTGTCGGCATGTAAAGGGGCATGTTGTATAGATGGCGATGCGGGAGCTCCACTAGAACAAAGTGAAACGGAGATTCTTAAAGATATATATCCTAAAATTAAGCATCTTTTACGACCGGAAGGTATTGCAGCCATTGAGCAACAAGGGACTTATATTGTTACAGAATTCAATGAGTTTGAAACTCCTTTAATTGATGGTGCCGATTGTGCTTATGTTATTTTTGATAAAAAAGGAACAGCTCTTTGTGGTATTGAAGAAGCGTATAACCAAAAGGTTATCGATTGGAAAAAACCGGTTTCTTGTCATTTATATCCAATTAGAGTGAAAGATTATACAGAGTTTTCTGCTGTTAACTACGATAAATGGGAAATTTGTGATGATGCTTGTACCCTAGGAAAAGAACTTCAGGTTCCTGTTTACAAATTTGTAAAAGAAGCACTTATTCGAAAGTTTGGCGAAGATTGGTATGCGCAATTAGAAGTAGTAGCTGAGAGTTATAAGAAATAAATTCAGGCTGTTTAAGCTGATTTTAAAACCGTGGTCTTTATAGGTATTTGAACAATTACCATGGTGCCAGAAGCCTTTCCGTTTTCAAAAAGGTCTTCAATTTCTATTTTATAATCACTCATAAATCCTTTTGAAAAATTTTCCAATCGTGCTTTGGTAATTTCTATCCCAACTGATTTTCGTTTTAATTTTCTCTTTTCTTTAATTTTCTGAGAAACGGCCCGCCCTACGCCATTATCAATTATATTAATAGTAACGTAATCTGAATTGTTTTGGTGAACTTCCAGTTCAATGCGTTTGTTGTCTTCTTTGGAAGATAGTCCGTGCCATAGTGCATTCTCTAAAAAAGGTTGAAGTATTAACGAAGGCACTTTAATTAGTGCTGTATTTACGTTTCTGTCAATTTGTACCTGATATTCTATTTGATTAGAAAAACGCATATTTTCTATATTCATATACAGAGCCATGGTATCGAGCTCGTCTTGTAGAGAGTTTTCTTTTTCGGTAGAAGCAATGAGGATTTTTCTAATAAGCTTGGAGAATTTATTAAGATAGTAAACGGCATTTTCTTTTTCGTTGTTTATGATAAACAGTTTTATAGAGTTTAAAGAATTAAAAATAAAGTGTGGGTTCATCTGACTTCTTAACACTTCTTGCTCTAAGGTTACAATCTTCTTTTCATTTTTTAATTGTCTCTGTCTTTGAAGGATGATGAAAAAACCTATTATCACAATAGCGGCAAGCAAACTCATCATTAAGAGTCTTCTGTTTTGAGCAAGTTTTAATTTTACTATTTCGTTTTCACTAGCAAGAGCATTTATTTGATTGTTTTTTTTCTCGGTTTCGTATTTTAAAATTAAATCGGTTACATATTGAAAGTTTTTTTCACCAGTAATTGCCTTGTCTAAGTCCACATATTGTTTGTAAAAGTGAAGAGCATTCTCAAAGTTTCCTGTGTCTTCTTCCAATTGCGATAAATGGTTGTAGGTTTCGGCCTCTTGCGATTTTAGATTGTATTCCTTAGCAATTCTTAAGGCTTTCTTTAAATTTGATGACGCCGCCTTAAAGTTTTTCATTTTAAGCTGGATTAACCCAAGATTTGAGTAGGAACTAGAAATATAATACTTATCATTAATAACTTTAGCCTTCTCTAAAGCAAGTTCAATAACTGGAATTGCTTTTTCATATTCACCTTTAATAATATCTAGTTTTGCTATGCTGTTGTAGCAAATAACACGTCCAATCTCTGAGTCTATTTCGTTGTTGTAATTAAGGGATATTTCATAGTTTTTTAATGCGTCATCTAATAAGCCTTGTGCCTCTTGGGCATAACCTATATTATGATGATTAATAGCTAATCCTAATTTATTGCCCAACTCTTTCTCTATCAATAGAGATTTGTGAAAAAGATCTAATGCGATGTCGTATTGTTTTAGCGCCAAATAAATATTTCCCATACTATTCTGAGAAATAGCAATACTTTGTTTAAGTGCCTGGGTAATGGGTTTAACGCTTTCTGCTAGATCTAATGCTTCTTTGTGGAAGTCTAAGGCGGTTCTAATAATATCCTGCCTTCTGTAAACAACACCAAGCATATTTAAACTAATGGCTTCTAATTCTTTACTCTTGGCTTGTTTGGCTTTTAGTAAAGCCTTTTCATGTAGCTCTATAGCTTTGTTATATTTTGAAAGATTTCGATAAGATTCACCTAATTTATTTAGAGAATAGCTTTCGCCACCTAGAAAATTACATGCGTTGGATTCTTTTAAAAGATAATTCATTTTTAGTGTGTCTGTAGAAAATTTTATAAATACAGAATCTAAAAATTGATAGTTAGTGGTTGTTCTATTTAATACGTGTTCCACGAGGGTTTTATAGTGGTCTCCAACTTCATTTTGCGCAGAGGTGTTTAGAGTAAACAACATGAAGCTTACTAAAAAATATCGAAGGTAAGATTTAGCTAAAAATGAAAAATTGTAATTCTGTGAAACCCTTTTTCTATTCATTAAAGCTTATTTAAAAAATCTGATTTTCTTTGTCTAGCAACAGGTATTTTGTCATTTGAATCCATCACTACATAGCCTTCACTTTTTACAAATTCCTTTATTTTGTTGAGGTTTATAACGAACGAATTGTGAATTCTAAAAAAACAATTCTCTGGTAAAACAGTGTCTATGTCCTTCATTTTTTTGGAAACAACTATTTTATGATTGTTGACTAAGTGAAAAGTACAATAATTCCCATCGGATTCTACATACATGATTTCTTCTGGATTTAGAAAAATCATTTTGCCTTCAGTGTTTACAATTATTTTTTGTTGTTTTTGAGTGGCATTAAAGTTTAAAAGTACTTCTTCCACTTTTGAAATGGAGAAGTTGTTGGAGTGAAATTTTCTGATTTTTTTTATGGTTTCCTTTAAGTCGTCAGAGTCTATAGGTTTTAAAAGATAATCTATAGCGTCGTTTTTTAAAGCTTTTAAAGCATGTTCGTTGTATGCTGTGGTAATAATTACAGCGTAATCTTCATGGTTTATAGAATCTAAAAATTGAAACCCGTCCATAGTAGGCATGTTAATATCTAAAAACAAACAATCTGGAGTATGGGTTTTTAAATACTCAATGGCTTTTTCTGGACTAGTAAAAGTTTCAGTTATTAAAACATCACTATCAAAACTTTCTAACTCCCAAACAAGACTTTTTATAGCCTTTGGTTCATCGTCTACAATTACTGCTTTTATCATATATTCAAATATAACAATTTATTGTTGGGTTGTTATTATGGATGTATAGTTGGTTGGGTTTTGTGTATGGATGGTAGTTTTTTGATAGTTTTTTGGATTTTAAAAGAGCATATTGCCAATTATACAATAATTTGTACCAACTATACATTATTTCATACCAACTACACTTTGGTTAATTTATTGGGTTTCTTTTTTTATATATTTGGTATGCTATTAATTAAGGGATAGGCATTTCATTTTATAGATGGTTGCTATTAATCAATTAAAAAAACCAGTGAAAACTGGTTTTTTTTATGTCTTATTTTATTGAAAGTACTTATTCTAGTTTGTGGAAATATATGATTTGTGTTAAAAACTCAGGTACAATGTTTATAACTTAGCCTTTCATCTTTAGTTGCAATTTTGAATCTTTGTTATCTGCAAGTCAGGCAAAATCAAATTTAAGTTAAGTGTTATAAAAAAAGCATCTCGAATGAGATGCTTTTTTGTTATTATGTTATAATGGAACAAGGCTTATTCTGTTTGTTCATCTGAAAGTTTAGCGGGCTTAATTGTACTATCAAATGCGCTATGGTATTCTTCTAGTAAATTCATAACAGCCGCTAATAAATCCTTAGTCTCTAATAAAATACTAAAGTATAGTGTTGTGTTTTTAGGGCTTGATTCTTCAGTTCTAGTACGCTCCACTTGTTTTTGGATTTTAGTACTAACTAAAGACACAATCTCTGATTTTCTGGTTAAAATAATTCCTATTTCCTCAAAAGATTGAGATTCAAAAGCATTTCTAGTATTTTCAAATAGCCTTTCAAAACGCTCGTCAACTTCTTTTAATTCTTTTATTTGACTGAATTTAAGTTTTTTATGGTTGTTGTTTACGTGTTTATGACTCACTTTAGAAATGTATTCTAAAGATTGCGCAATGTCTTGTAAATAACCAAGTACGTTAATGTAGAAACTACTTGCGCCAACACTTGATTCATCTAGGTTTTTAATAAAGTAAAAGATATGGTCTCTTAATTCATCTATTTCTTCAGAAAGTTTTATAACCTGCTTTTTATTCTTTTTAAGCAAGGTTAAATCTTGTTTAGCCAAACCGTTAATAGCATTGGTGTAAATTCTGTTTCCTCGTTTAATAACATGTGCAATGTTTTCTGCACTTTCGTGGATGACACCTTGAATAGAGCTGCTCTCAGCACGGGTTAAACTTCCTTCCTCTTTAGTTTCTTGTGCTTTCTTTTTATGTGCAATATAGCTTCTAACCAATAACAAGGTTGCTATTAATAAAAATATAGGCACCATAACTTCTACATTCCAGTTAAGGAAGTAAGCAATAATAGCGGCAGAAATAAAGGCTATAAACGCGGTGAAGAACCAGCCTCCAATAACATTTAGTACACCGGCCACCCTGTAAACTGCGCTTTCTGCTCCCCAAGCTCTATCAGCTAATGATGTACCCATAGCAACCATGAAGGTTACGTATGTAGTAGATAATGGTAACTTCATTGAGGTTGCAATAGAGATCAATACAGCTGCAACCATTAAGTTTACTGCAGCACGAACTAAATCGAATGCAGGTAACTCGTATGTTTTATCTCTTTTTAATGGGATAACAGGTTTTTCAAATTGTTTTTCAATTTTAGCTTGCCAAGATTCAGGCAGTATGTAAGACGACATTTGCGATCCTAAAATGGCAAATCTTACAAAACTTCGTGATAAAAAATTTGGTTGAAAACGCTCTTTGGTTTCTTCTTGACTCGATAAGTCTAACGAGGTTTTAACAACGCTTTTGGCTTTACTAGAGAACCATAAGGTTGCAACCATAATTAGTCCAGCAGCAACTAATAAAATAGTTGGTGTAGAAACTTTATCTGCTAAAAAACCCATGCTAAAAGCATCTGCAGCAACACCAGAATCTACCCAAGCCGAATAGGATATCCATCCTGCAATTGGCACACCAATAAAATTCACCAAGTCGTTACCAGCAAAAGCTAAGGCTAAAGCAAAAGTTCCAACCAATATAATTAGTTTGTAAATATTCGTTTTAAGTAGTGTAATAAAAAGATAAGATAAGAAAGCCCAGAAGACTAAACTTAGAGAGATAATTAGAGAAACATGAGATTCCATGTAATAGTTTAGGGTGGTATTTCCTAAAAACCCAATTTCTAGGGAAGCTAAAGCAGTTCCTTTTAATCCTTTTATGAAAATAAAATAAGTGATAGACGTTAAAGCAATACCGCCAAATAAAGCACCAACCCAATTGGCTTTCTTTTCGAAATTGTATGAAAGTAAAAGTCTGGCAACCCACTGAACCAAGGCTCCTACGGAGAATGCAATGATGACCGAGAGGAGAATTCCAAATATAATTTCGGTAGCTTTAGAGGTATTGATGTAATTTATAGCTTCTGATAATCCACCACCATCGTGTGCTACTTTAATTAAAGCCATGGCAACTGAAGCTCCTAAAAGTTCGAAAACGATAGAGACCGTTGTTGACGTTGGCATTCCAACAGTATTGAAAAAATCCAACAACAAAATGTCCGTAATCATAACCGCCATAAAAATGATCATGATTTCATTGAACATAAATTCATGAGGGTTAAAAATCCCTTTTCTGGCAACTTCCATCATTCCACTAGAGAAAACGGCACCAACGGCAACACCTAAACTAGCCACAATCATTATGGTTCTAAATGAAATAGCTTTTGAGCCTATAGCTGAATTTAAAAAGTTAACGGCATCGTTACTTACGCCAATAACCAAATCTGCTACAGCTAAAACTGCTAGGGCGATAATCATTAATAAGTATATGTTTTCCATATATTTCGTTTCTTATAAGTATTTGCAAATATCTATCGCGTTTTACTTTACAATGTTATGAGAATGTTAATAATTAAAAGTGTACTTCAAATTGTAATCTATAAGCTAATCTGCTATTTAAATGTTCAGTATCTATATAAGTAAAATCTGATTGGACCTTTAATTTGTGCCCTACAATGTATTTTGAAATGCCCAAAGTGTACTCGTTGACCGTGTTTTCATTACTAACAATAGAGTTGAAATCTACATTTGAAAATCGGCTTGCAACTTCCCAATTACTTTTAAATAAATAGCCTGCTTGTAGATTAAGTGCAGATCCAACTTGAACTATCTGGCCGGTCGGAGTACCATCATCATTTTTTGCTATAGGATCTTCGGCGTCTCGGTTTGCATATTCACCCATAAAAGAGAAGCCTTTATGTTTAAACATGGTATCGATGAAAAGCGTGGTTATGTTTGTTTTGTAGTAACCTGAATCGGTTATCATGTATGAGCCTTGGTTGCTTTTTGTTTTAACAGCATTATTATTGAAGTTATAGGATACGCCAATAGAAAGCTTTGCAGATTCGTGTCTGTTAATTGCTCCACCAATATAATCACCTTTGTCTGGAAATAATCCTAGAGGTAGAAGTTCTAGTCGTCCGGTATATTGAAGTCCACCAATGTTTCCTGTGGTTACATTTCTTCCTTCACCTTGTGAAATAGCTATGGCTTCTCTAATAACAAATTGATCTGTTAGATTAAAGTGATGTCTTAATTGAAAGCCTAAATCTCTATCAATATTGAATTCGGCATTTAAAATAGATCGATCAACAAATTGAAGGCTTCCAGAGGAAATAAGACGATCTCTGTTTCCAGGGAGTTTTGCTTGACCAAACCATAATTCGAAATTTTTATAAAAATTCCATTGCATTACAGCATCTAAAATAAATCTTGGGGTGTCGCTCGTATAAACAGAAGCTCCGGCCATATCTCTATTAGATAAACCCAATTCTATTTTATACTTTAATTTAGGAGTTAAAGCGTAACCGCCAAATTTTAATCTAGCTCTTCTCACCGAAAAAGCAGCTTCGCCATTTATGAGTTCGCCTTTGTTGTTTTCCCAGCTAGCTATAGTTAAAAATTGCATTCTGGCACCAATTTTCATGGTCCATGAACTATCTTGACCAACAACATTAAATACACCATTGCCAAATTTAGACGAGGATGTTTCTTGTGCGTTAACAAGATTTACTGAAACTAGTAATAGTGAAACTACAGTTACTTTAAATTTCATATTAGGTATTTAGTTTTTGTCGTTGCAAAGAACCTAATATAAAGTTAAATTTATGTTTCCTTAATATTAAATTTAAGAAAAAGGCTGCCTTGGCCAAAAGCAGCCTTAGAATTCATGATAATATAGTCGACAAAAACTAAATAATTATATGAAATCAATAAATAATAGTCTTAAGACAGTTCAAATATCAGGTTTTAAATGAATATTAATGTAATGAAACTATTAAGGAATCATTAAAAATCCTATTTAAAAACTGTTTTATCCTTCTTAACAACAATTAGTTAGCGTTCCAATGTTAAATTAATGTTATGTAAACGTTGCTTAAATGTTACTAAATTTCTATATTTGAATTATAACAAATAAAAACCCAATTAATTATGAAGAAAGCACTCATATTTCTAACCTTTTTAATTACTGTGGGCTCTTTTGCACAAGAAAGAGAATTAAAACTGAACAAAGACACTAATTTAATTGAAGTAGTTTACTATCACGACAATGGAGTTGTAAGCCAAAAAGGTGCTTACTCTCTAGATGGAAAGCTTCAAGGTGAGTGGTTAAGTTTTGACACAGAAGGAAGAAAAGTAGTTTCTGCGAATTATGATAATGGGAAAAAAGTCGGCAAATGGTTTTATTGGAATGATAAAACACTAAATGAAGTAGATTATAACAACAATGCAATTGCAGGTGTAAACCAATGGACTGGTAGGTCTAGCGTTGTACTGCGAAATTAAATAGTTTTATACTACATAAAAAAGCATCCTAATTAGGATGCTTTTTTATTTTTAGTCTAATTCATTGTGTTTATTCAACAGTCCATGATGCTCCCCAAGTAGCATAATCTGTTCCTGTTCCATTTCCTTCACCTGAGATAAAATCTGATTCTGTAAATGTTTCAGCAGTATCATTTTTCATTTTTAAAGTAACATCAGTGAAGGTAATATTACTTACGTGTAAATCGCCATTGATTACCCCAACTCCAGTTGGATTATCTCCAGCATCTCCGTCTAAATCGAAAGCTTCTTCAAAACCTTCAATTAATACGTTGTTAAAAACTCCTTGTGTTCCAGCTCTTAATCTAATAGCTTCGTTTCCTGTATTAGAACCTTGACCTATAATTGTTAAGTTGGTTACTGTTGGCTTTGAGTAGAATCCAGCGGCATTGCTGAAATCTGTATTGTATCCATCAGCTTCAATTCCTTTGTCGTGATCTGCACCGTGTTTCACATAAGCATTTGTAATAGTTCCTGTGTATCCTTCGGTCCAATCTATAGAATCGTCTTGAGCATTTACAACTGAAACATAACTTGCGTTTACAGTTCCTCCAAAAAATTCAACACCGTCATCTTTACCTTCAAAAGCTTGAATGTACTCTACTACAGTACCATTTCCTACACCGTAAAAAGAGAACCCGTTGTTTTCTGATTGTCCATCAGCAGCACCACCAGAATATTCAACACGTACATAACGTAATATACCTGAGTCGTCTGAAGCATCTGTACCTCCATAAGGTAAACTTGCAATTTCAGAAGTAGAAGTAGCGTTTCCAGTAACAGAGTTAATTGGAGCTTTACCTAAAAGGATAATTCCTCCCCAATCTCCTGCAGATGGAGACGACGCATCAGAAGTAAAAACAATTGGGCTATTTGCTGAACCATTAGCAATTATTTTGGCGCCTTGAGAAATAGCTATGTAAACATTTGCTCCTGAAGCAAGTGCTTTAATAGTCATTCCAGCAGGAATCTCTAAGGTTGTTCCGCTAGCCATGATTAAAGATCCGTTTATTTTGTAAGTATTGTTAGCATCAAGAATTAAATCTTGGGTATAAGTCCCAGATAGGAAAATGGTTTCTGGGTTTGGAGTTTGATTACCTCCATTTGTGTTGTTGGTAACACTATTGTCTGTAATGATAATGTCTGATGTATCGTCTGATGAGCAAGAGAAAAGCATGCTTATTAGTGCAATTCCTAAAATTAAGTTGTTTTTCATTTTTTTCTAGTTTGATTTAATTTTTGTTTAGTTTATTAATTGTGTTTAAAATTTGTATTTAAGTTGTAACCCTAAGTTCATCCCTCTTTTGTAATCTGTAACTCCTTTGCCATTGGCAGAGTTTACAGCAATATCTCCTAAGGTTGTTTCTCTAAAATATTCTATAGTTGGATTAAGTAAATTTTTAACACTGAAGTTAATTTCCAGTTTTTCGTTAAAGTTGTTTCTCCAAATAAAATCTAAGGTTGGGACTCCTTTTTCAATAACATTTCCTAGCTGTCCGGAACCTAAAGCATCGATTCTGTTAGAGAAATATGAGAATACTAAATTGGCTACAGGTTTGTAGTTCCCGAATGTTGGCGAGTAATTAATATCTGCATTCAGGATTAAAGGAGACGCTCCTTGAAGTTTGTCTTCATGTTTATTAAAACTCACATCATAGTAAGCGCCATCAATGGAGTTATACAGGTCTTGTTTAGTTTTCATGTAAGTTGCATTGAATCCTAATGAAAGCTTTGAGTTGTCATCTTCATTTGTGATTAAGTTTTTTCTCAA
This sequence comes from Xanthomarina sp., assembly GCF_035306605.1. Classification (NCBI taxonomy): domain Bacteria; kingdom Pseudomonadati; phylum Bacteroidota; class Flavobacteriia; order Flavobacteriales; family Flavobacteriaceae; genus Xanthomarina; species Xanthomarina sp. The sequence goes on from NZ_DATGNR010000001.1 coordinate 16,029, forward strand.
TTCCACTTCAATACCATAGACATTTGCCTTGTCTCCAGTTCTAAAATAACGCTGTGTTCCTGTAGCATCTGCTCCTACAACTAGGTTTACAGGATCTTTTATTTCTTTTGTAAATATTGCCACAGAAATAATTTCGCTTTTGGTATAAAACCACTCGTATTTTAAATCGAAGTTCAAGATTTTAGAAAAACCTTTGTCTAATAAATCTGGATTTCCCCCAATTTTTGTAGAAATGTCTTCGTAAACAAATGGGGCAACTTCTTTAAATTCTGGAATAGAAACAGTTTGACTTGCAGAAAAACGAAGGTTTTGATTGTCCGTTAATGCATATTTTACATTTAAACTTGGTAGGAAGAAATTCTCATAAGAGCTAATCTTGTTTTTACCTTGATTTCCTAAGTTGATAACGTCAAAATCTATGTCTTGTTTGAACGATTCTAGTCTGAAACCAGGTACGATTAGCCATTTTTCTCCTGCTTTAATTTCGGCATCTACATAACCTGCATAAACATCAAGTTTTCCTTTATAAGTGTTTTCTGGCAACCCAGGTCTGTTAGTGTTTGATACAGTAGGAATGTTATTGATAACTTTTATCTGGTAAATACCATTGTCGCTAGGGTTTAAGCTTAAATTGTTTAAGTTGAAAACACTATTGAAATTGTTTATATCAGTAATTTGATATTTAGAGTCTATAATGTCGTACCCATATCGAATGTTTTCAAAGTTTCTTTGTTTACTTCTTCCGTTATACCCAAAGTTTAGTTTTAAATTTTCGTTTGCATTGTATGCAAGGTTAATTCTACCGTTGTATTCTTCGTCTTGTATGTCTTGAAAATAACGTTGGTTATCAAATACAACATTACTATAAAAAACTGGATTCGTATTTATGTCGTTATCTAGTGCTAGTTGATAATTTTCAATACTCAATCGTTTTCTATCTGGTTGTTTGGACCATACAGAGTTATACCCGAAACCCCAGTCGGCAGTAAATTTTCCTGAAGTATGTTTACCTAATAATTGGTTGACAAAAATTTGTGTTTGATCGAATTGCGAATTCATTTGGTAAAAACCTTTGTCGGTGTTCGCTTGTGCATCTCTATTTCTACCTTTTCCATCTATCCCAAAATAACCCACTACGTCAGATGAATTATTAATGAATAGAAAATTGTATTTAACAGAGTTATTATCATCAATTCGATAGTTTACATTTGTCATAGCGGTGGTCGTGGTAGCGTATTCGTATTCTTCCGCATTATTTATAAAAGCCTTTTTCTCAGTTAAGGTATAGTCTACAGCTGATCCTTTTCGGTATTCGTAATTGTTTTCAAAAGAGGCTGTTGCAAATACGTTTATTCGAGATCCATTTTTAAAGTTGAAGGATTTTCCGGCTGAAGCTCCATAACCTATTCCAATTGGTGTTCCAACACTTATAGGATCCACACCATGAGATAAAATGACAGCAAAAGGGTTGTTGTTATATCTTCCGTAGTAACCAAAATACCCAGTGCCTTCGCTTCGAACAAAGTTTTTATCTATCGCATTCGAGTTAAATCCTGTTGAAGTAAAGGCATTGAAAAAACCATTTCCGCTATAATCTTTTGAAGAGATATCTACATTTCCTGCTGAAAAGTCCCCATAAAATTTAGAAGTGTATGCTTTGCTTATGGATACATTTTCAATAATATCCGATGAGAATATGTTTAAATCGATATTCTTTTTATTAACATCGTTGGAAGGTAGAGAAAGCCCATTCATAGTAGTGTTTAAGTATCTGTCTCCTAAACCACGAACGTATACATTGCTTGAGCCTTCTTGCTTTGAAACCCCGGAAATTTTAGCAACTGCTCCAGCAGCATCACCAATACCTTTTCTGGATAACTCATCAGCTCCGATACTTTGTTTTATTTCAACAGCTTTCTTTTGTTCTAAAAGTAAAGCGGTTTCACTTTCTCTTTTAGTAGTAGTATTAATTACAACTTCCTCTAAAGAGGCGGCACTAGCTTTCATAGAAACATTTAATACGGTTTCTTTACTAGCTATAATTTCAACGTTTACCTCTTGAGTTTCATAACCAACAAAACTATATATAATGGTATACGCTCCAGGTTCAATGTCTTTTATTTCATAATAACCATCAAAATCTGAGGTTGTACCTTTTGTTGTTCCTTTTATTAATATGTTGGCAAATACTAAAGGCTCGTTGTTATAATCTAAATCTAAAATTTTTCCGGTTAAGTAGCCTGTATCTTGTGCATGTACATTTAAAGAAGCAATTAGGATAAAAAAGAGTATAATATGTTTCATTGGTATGTTTAATTCTTTAGATAATTTGTTGATGCAAAGAAACTGTGGTAATGTAAAGGTGGTGTTAATTCAGAATTAAGGGTTCGTCATGTAACTGTTACCTAAATATTAATGGATTTACATAAGTTTTTGTTTTTGAAAACTATTTCTTAACACAGAAACGGGTAGAAAAGGTTATATATGATTTGTTAAATGCAGATATAAAAGACGAAAAAATGTATCTTGCAGCAGATAAATAGTAGTTATGAATTGGGAACAATTACTCTCCTTAAAACGATATGGAGATACAAATAAACGGTTAAGAAAAGAACAGGATGAAACTAGATTAGGATTCGAGGTTGATTATGATAGAATTATATTTTCATCTGAATTTAGAAGTCTTCAAGATAAAACTCAAGTTATTCCCTTATCTCAAACAGATTTTGTACATACCAGATTAACACATAGTTTAGAAGTTAGTGTTGTTGGTAGAACTTTGGGAAGAAAAGTGGGAGCTAAATTAATTGAGAAATATCCCCATTTACAAACCATTCATGGTTATCAGCCAAACGATTTCGGAGCCATTGTAGCCGCCGCAGCTTTAGCGCACGATATTGGAAACCCACCATTTGGACATTCAGGAGAAAAGGCCATAGGCGAGTTTTTTATATCTGGAACCGGAAAGCAATATAAAAACCAATTAACTGAAAAGGAGTATCAAGATTTATGTGATTTTGAAGGAAATGCGAATGGTTTTAAAATTGTTACCCAAAACAGAGTTGGGAGAGAAGGAGGCTTGCGATTAAGTTATGCTACACTAGGAGCTTTTACTAAATATCCAAAAGAATCTTTACCTAAAAAGCCAACCAATCATATTTCAGATAAGAAATATGGGTTTTTTCAAAGTGAAAAAGATTTGTTTGTTGATGTTGCCAATGAATTAGGCTTACTAAAAAAAGGAGCTGCTGGAGATTTAAGCTTTTCAAGGCATCCTTTAACCTATTTAGTGGAAGCCGCAGACGATATTTGCTATACCATAATTGATTTTGAAGACGGAATTAATTTAGGGCTTATACAAGAGGAATATGCCTTAGAGTATTTAATAAATCTTGTTAAACACACCATTATTTCTGAAAAATATCATCTTCTTTCTAACACCCAAGATCGTATAAGTTATTTGAGAGCTTTAGCTATAAATACACTAGTTAATGAAGCAGTAAATGTGTTCCTAACTAATGAAGAAGCTATATTAGATGGTAGCTTTTCTACAGGTTTGTTAGATAAAAGCCAATATGAAGCTCAAATTAACGACATTATTAACATAAGTGTAAAGAAGGTGTATCAGTCGCAAGAAGTTATAGATAAGGAAATAATTGGTTTTGAGGTTATAAGTACACTTTTAAATGTTTATACAAAGGCTGTGATAAATAAAATAGAAGGAAATGCCTCAAATTACGACTTACTGATTCTTAAAAGTATCCCTGATCTTTATTTCAATGAAGATGGTACTACATACGACAATCTTTTAAGTGTGTGTAATTATGTGTCTTTGCTATCGGACAGTCAGGCCATTCTAAAATATAAGAAAATTAAGGGTATAGCTTTGTAATTAAATGCGAATGCTATTTTTTCTAAAAGATTTCTTGCGTAAAAAAGATTAATAATCTATTTTTATTTTTTAATACCCCAAATTTACCTAAAATGAAGAAAAATCTCCTAGGAGCGTTAGTAATCCTATTTGTTGTTTTTGCCACTGTGTTGGCGTTAAATGAATTGAATGATACCGGAGCAAATGAAGTTAATAAGCAAGAATATTACGCCGATATGGATTAGTTTTTTTAAGGTAAATCTTTAAAAAAAGTTGGTTGACTCTAAAAAATCGGATATTGTTTTAGATATAGACGTACTATCTATTCCACACACTTGTTGTAACTCTTCGGTTGTTCCATGTTCAATGAATTCATCAGGAACTCCCAATATTTTAAAAGTGTTTTTATAGTTGTGTTGTGCTGCAAATTCTAAAATAGCTGAACCAACCCCGCCTTTTATACAGCCATCTTCAACGGTTATAATTATTTTGTAACTGCCACAAATGCGGTGAAGCAACTCTTTGTCTAAGGGTTTTACAAAACGCATGTCGTAGTGCGAAACAACATTTTCTTGATTTAATAATCCTATAGCTTCAGTACAATTCCTAGAAATTGTGCCAATGCTTAAAACAGCTACACTTTTTCCTTTTCTTAAAGTGTTAGCTTTCCCTATTTTAATTTCTTTGAATTTCTTTTGCCAGTCCAAGGTAATTCCTCTTCCTCTAGGATATCTAATGGCAAGGGGTTGCTTTAACTTTCCAAGTTGGGCAGTATAAAGTATGTTTCTAAGTTCTATTTCGTTGCTAGGTGCAAAAATAATTAGGTTTGGAATGCAGCGTAAATAGGCCAAATCAAATATGCCATGATGCGTGGCACCATCTTGTCCTACTAAACCAGCGCGATCTAAACAAAATACTACGGGCAAACTTTGTATAGCAACATCGTGGATTACTTGGTCGTAGGCACGTTGTAAAAAGGTGGAATATATATTGCAAAATGGAATTAAACCTTGTGTTGCCATTCCTGCCGAAAGTGTAACGGCATGTTGTTCGGCAATTCCCACATCGATAGCTCGTTCAGGAAATTCCTGCATCATGTATTTTAGGGAACTTCCGGTTGGCATGGCTGGAGTAATGCCGATAATTTTCGGATTGCTTTTGGCCAACTCAACCATGGTAAAGCCAAAAACATCTTGGTATTTAGGTGCTTGTTTTAAATCGCTTTTTAAAACTAATTCTCCCGTAATGGCATCAAATTTTCCTGGAGCATGGTAAGTAACTTGATTATCTTCAGCTTGTTTTAAGCCTTTCCCTTTTTTTGTAATAACATGTAGGAATTTAGGGCCTTTTACGGTCTTAAGTCGTTCTAATTCAGTTATTAGTTTAAAAATATCATGACCATCAATAGGTCCGGAATAATTGAAATTAAGGGCTTCAAAAATATTATCTTGTTTTTCCGTACCCTTTTTTACATTAGTTAAATATTGTTTTAGAGCACCAACCGATGGATCAATACCTATAGCATTATCATTTAAAATAACTAACAAATTGGCCTCTGTTACCCCAGCATGATTTAAACCTTCAAAAGCCATTCCGCTTGCAATAGAAGCATCTCCAATGATAGCTACATGTTGTTTGTTTAAATTGCCTTGAAGTTGTGATGCAAGAGCCATCCCTAAGGCGGCAGAAATTGAAGTGGAGGAGTGCCCAACTCCAAAAGTGTCATAAATGCTTTCGTCTCTTTTAGGAAACCCGCTTACTCCATTTAATTGTCTGTTGGTATGAAAGTTGTTTTTCCTTCCAGTTAATATTTTATGCCCATAGGCTTGATGACCAACGTCCCAAACTAATAAATCTGTGGGAGTGTTAAACACATAATGCAGAGCAATGGTTAATTCTACAACGCCTAAACTAGCACCTAAATGTCCTTCTTTAGTTGCAACAATGTCAATAATAAAACGTCTTAATTCTTTAGCTAACTTTGGAAGTTGTTCTTGTTGAAGTTGGCGTAAATCTTCTGGACATTCAATAGAATTTAATAAGCCTGTTGTCATGGGTAGGAAATATCGCGTAAAATTATTAAATTAACTGTTAATTTAATGTCTTTATGCCGTCTTTTAAAGAATTTTTATGATTATATTATAATAATAAAAAGATGGGTGCTATATTTGTCAAACTCATATTAAAAAATTTCAAGATAAAATGAAAAAAAATTACCTCCAAAGATTATTAGTTTTAGGTATGTTGTTTTTTGGATTTGTAGGTTTTGCTCAGCATAACCTTAGTAATTCAGAATTTGGCAGCATTATCGAAGCGTATTTAATCAAAAACCAAAAAGCCTACGACCTGACAGATAAAGATATTCAGGATTTGTTTGTTTCAAGTGAGTACTTTTCTAAAAGTACAAAAGTCAATCATGTATACGTAATTCAACGTTACCAAGGAATTGATATTTTCAATGCCGTTTCTAGTATTGCAGTAAGAGACAATGCTGTTCAATATTATGCGAATGGTTTTGTTAGTAATATTAGTAGTAAAGTAAATACAATAACCCCTCAAATTGATGCACAAAGCGCATTAGAAAACGCAGCTTCCCAGTTAGGTCTAGGAGGTGTGCAAGGTTTAGAGCTAATTTCAGCTAAGGGCAACGCGTTTGTTTATAATGGAGGAAATGTATCTCAAACCAATATCCCTGTGAAGTTAGTTTATTCTTACTCAGAGGAGCATGGAACTTTAAGACTAGCTTGGGATTTAAGCATCGATACTCTTAGTGGTAAAAACTGGTGGAGTGTACGTGTGGATGCAGTTACAGGACAAATAATTGACACTAATGATTGGGTTGTATCTTGTAATTTTGGTGATGGAAATCACTCGAATCATACGTTCCATACAAACACCAATACCAAAGAAGATTTTACTTTATTTAGAGCAAATTCTTTTGTGGCTGACGGATCTCAATACAATGTATTTGCATTTCCAGTTGAAGCTCCAAGTTTTGGAGGTAGAACTTTATTGACTTCTCCTGCAGATGATGTAGCTTCACCATATGGATGGCATGATACGAATGGAGTTGCTGGCGCAGAATACACCTTTACTAGAGGAAATAATGTATATGCTTACGATGATTCAGCCAATACAAACCAACCAGGCTATTCGCCAGAGGGAGGAGCTAGTTTAAATTTCGATTTCGAATTAAATATAAATCAAGAGCCTTCAGGATACCTAGATGTTTCTGTTACTAATTTATTTTATGTTAGTAATATAATGCATGATGTTTGGTACCGTTATGGTTTTGATGAGGCTGCTGGAAACTTCCAACAGAATAACTATGGAAATGGCGGATTAGGTGGTGATGCTGTGAGAGCTGAAGCTCATGATGGCGGTGGAACAGATAATGCTAACTTTGCAACTCCAGTTGATGGTGGAGTCCCTAGAATGCAAATGTATTTATGGTCTGCCCCAGGAGGTATCCAAGAATTAATCACAGTAAATAATACTTCTATAGCTGGAGGGTATGGTGCTGTTAATCCTGGAGAAGGGATTACTGGTATTGGAGAAACCCCTGTTACTGGAGATTTAGTATTAGTTAACGATGGCTCTGCTACACCAGCGGAAGGTTGTGGTGCTATTGCTGACCTTACTGGTAAAATTGCAGTCGTAATGAGAGGAACCTGTGCTTTTGTTGATAAAATTCAAAACGCACAAAATGCAGGGGCAATAGCTGTTATTGTAGTGAACCATAACAATCCAACTAATGATCCTGCTTATACGGAATGGGTAATTATGGGAGGTGATCCAAACCCTCCATTTACAATTCCTTCTGTATTTACAAATTACTCTAATGGTCAGGCTATAATTAATGCTATGCAAACTGAAACTGTAAATGTTACCTTAAAAGGAACAGGCTCTTATATGTTAGATGGTAGCTTCGATAATGGAATTGTAGCCCACGAATATGGACATGGAATCTCTACAAGGTTAACAGGAGGTCCTAATCAGAACTGTCTTGGAGGTCTAACGAATAAAGAACAAATGGGTGAAGGATGGTCAGATTGGTTTGGTTTAATGTTAACTATGAAACCAGGAGATCAACCAGAAACTCCTAGAGGAATTGGTACTTATGCTGTTGGTCAGCCTACTAATGGAATAGGAATTCGATTAGCTCCTTATAGTACAGATTTTGCCATTAACGACTATACTTATGGAGACACAAATGATACTCAAAACGTTGTTAGTCCTCACGGGGTTGGCTTTGTTTGGGCTACTATGTTATGGGACTTAACCTGGGCTTATGTTGAAAAATATGGGTTTGATCCAGATTTATATAACGGTACAGGTGGTAACAATAAAGTTATGCAAGTTGTTCTCGATGGTATAAAGTTACAGGGATGTTTTCCTGGATTTGTAGACGGAAGAGATGGAATTTTAGAAGCGGATAGATTATTAACTGGTGGAGAAGACCAATGTTTAATTTGGGAAGTGTTTGCTAGAAGGGGTGTTGGTGCAAATGCTAGCCAAGGAACATCTTATAATATGACAGACCAAATTGAGGATTTTACAACACTTCCAGATACAGATCCTAGTTTAGCTAACTGTACAGTTATTAGTGTTGAGGAATTTAACTCAAGTAGTTATAAAGTATATCCAAACCCAACCAATGGTCGTTTGTTTATTAAAACCACGAAAAACTACGGAAAAGTAACTCTTACTTTAACTGATATTAATGGAAGACAAGTGCTTTCTAAAGATGTAGAGTTATTCAACCAAGTTGAATTAGATATCAATACATTACAATCTGGAATTTATATTCTTACTATAAACGGAGAGTCATTTAGTGCAAACCACAAGGTTATTAAGAACTAATTGATTTTTTAAATTGATAAATTAAAGACAGCTATAATACTATAGCTGTCTTTTTTTATTTTTACATGTATGGAAAATTTGTTGAACGACACTTATTTTATGAAAAAGGCCTTACAGGAAGCAGAAGCTGCTTTCGAGAAAGGCGAAATCCCAGTTGGAGCCGTTATAGTTATAGATAACAGAATTATTGCGAGATCGCATAATTTAACCGAGCTTTTAACTGATGTAACTGCTCATGCCGAGATGCAAGCCATTACAGCTGCCTCTAATTTTTTAGGCGGTAAATATCTTAATAATTGTACCCTTTATGTTACACTAGAGCCTTGTCAAATGTGTGCAGGAGCTTTGTATTGGAGCCAAATAAGTAAAATAGTATATGGTGCTAGAGATGAAGAAAGAGGCTGTATAGCCTTAAAAACCAAGTTGCATCCAAAAACCGTAATGGTAGGAGGAGTTTTGGCTGAAGAAGCTAGCGAGCTCATGAAACGATTTTTTATAGAAAAACGGAATTTAAACTAAGTATCTTTTTGTTGTTTATATTCTCGCATTTTCTCTAAACTCTCCTTCGTAATCATATAGTCTTTTAGGTTTCTATCTTTCCATCTGTAATATGAAAATAAAGGAAATACAATAATAAACAATCCAACAACTCCAAAACCAATTAGCTTTTGAGAGTAAGTTTCTTCTAGAACATACCCTAAAACAATACTGGTTGCTGAAAGGATAAAACAAAAAAATGTGATATATTTAAGTAGAGTGGGTTTCATTATGTAAAGTTAAGTAATTCGTGTCTATACGCTGTTAATAATTTCGATTTTGAAACGAAACCAAGATACTTTCCATTTTTAATTACAGGTAAATTCCAGGCATTTGTATCTTGAAACTTCTGCATTACTTGAGTCATGTTATCCTTGTCGTAGTTTATATAACCAGGAGGTATTTGCATAAAGGTTTCAACTGTTGTCGAGTCGTATAAGGATTGATCAAACATGATGCCTCTAATGTCATCTAAAAGAATAATACCAACCAAAAGATTATCTTCATCTACCACGGGAAATAAGTTTCTATTGGATTTAGACACACCTTTGTAAAGCATATCTCCCAGAGACATGTCTGGATTAAGCGAGATGAAGTCTTTTTCAATCACACTGTCCAATTTCATTGTGGTTAAAACATTTTGGTCTCTATCGTGAGTCAATAAATCTCCTCTTTCAGCTAATTCCTTGGTGTAAATGGTGTATTCCATGTAGTTTTTAGTAATTAAATAGGAAATAGCTACCGTAATCATAAGTGGTAAAAACAATTCGTAACCACCAGTAATTTCGGCAATTAAAAATATGGCGGTTAAAGGAGCATGGATTACTCCTGCAATTAATCCGGCCATCCCGACTAAAGTAAAATTAGCTTCCGATACTTGATGACCAAGACCAATGTTGTTTATTATTTTAGCAACTACATTTCCTAATGCACTTCCCATTACCATGGTTGGTACAATTACACCACCAACTCCTCCAGCGGCGAAAGTAGTAGTCATTGCTATTGCTTTAAAAACAGTAAATCCTATTAATAGTACAATTACTACCCAAATATTATCAAGGTGTTTATCGAATAAATTAGTGCCCAAAGCACTTAAATAGTTGCCTTCAAAAAGATCTTTTGTAAAACTTAAACCTTCCCCATAAAGTGGTGGGATAAAATACAGCATAACTCCAATGGCAAAACCACCTACCAAAAGCTTGGTAAATTTAGATTTGAATCTATCGAAGAAGGAGTAGACCGAAAAATATATTTTAGTGAAATATATGGAAGCCATTCCTGTGCCAAGCCCTAAAATAATGTAAAAAACAGTATCTCTAATTGTGAATTTATCTGTTATGGTGAAATCGAAAAGCACTTCGTCTCCCAAAAAGAAGTAAGAGGTTAATACAGATGAAATAGACGCTATTAGTAGCGGTAATAAGGATGCAAAGGTTAAGTCTAAGCTAAATACCTCAACAGCAAAAACAATGGCTGCAATTGGCGATTTAAACATGGAGGCTATTGCTCCAGCTGCTGCACAAGCAATTAGTAAGGTTCTAGTTTTCTTGTCAATTCGCAATAACCTACTTAAATTGGAACTTATGGAAGAACCAGAAGTCATTGCTGGGCCTAATAATCCAACAGAACCACCAAACCCAACAGTTAAAGGTGCTAGGATAATAGGATGATAAATAAGTTTGTAGGATAATAAACCTTTTTGCCTTAAAAGAGAATATAAAATTGAAGGAACCGCACGTTTTATAAATGGAGGTACGGAAGGTGACATTTCCTTCGTAAACAGATATTTTTTAATAATAAAAACAAAAAACAAGCCTATAAAAGGCAAAATAAAATACAGCTGATTTTCAGAAAAAACAATTCCTTTCTTTAAGAATGACTGAATGGAAAAGGTGATGTTCTTTAATGTCAACGCAGCTATTCCAGTAGATAAACCTACAAATATGCTTAATATTAAAACAAAGTTCTTTTGTGAGATGTGTTTATATCTCCAAAGTGTAAATTGTTTAATTACATATTTCAAATTCATTTAAAATTCGGTGTTTTTAAATCAATTAACTATTCATTACAAAATAGGCATAGGTGTATAGTCCAAACAAAATAACTGTTAGGATTACTGCTAGGTACAAGATAACTTTAACAATTTTCTTTCTCATTATCTAAAACTACTAAAAAATATGTCCCGATAGCTATCGGGACAAGATTTAATATATTAAGACTTTAAGTTGAGTTTTAAACTTAGCTCTTCTAGTTGTTTATTGTCTAAAGGAGCAGGAGCATCAATCATGACATCTCGTCCAGAATTGTTTTTTGGGAAGGCAATGAAATCTCTAATAGTTTCTTGGCCTCCAAGGATAGCTACCAATCTATCTAGTCCAAAAGCTAAACCACCATGTGGAGGTGCGCCATATTCAAAGGCATTCATTAGGAACCCAAATTGTGCTTGAGCTTCTTCGTCAGTAAATCCTAAATAATCGAACATTTTAGCTTGTGTTTTTCTATCGTGAATACGAATAGAACCACCACCTATTTCGTTTCCATTCAGTACCAAATCATAGGCATTTGCTTTTACGTCTCCTGGGTTTGTAGCTAATAATTCTAATTGTCCAGGTTTAGGTGCAGTAAATGGATGGTGCATAGCATGGTAACGTTCAGTTTCTTCATCCCATTCTAAAAGAGGGAAGTCTATAACCCAAAGTGGTGCAAATTCGTTTGGTTTACGTAAACCAAGTTGTTCTGCAAGTTCCATACGTAAAGCACTTAATTGTGCACGTACTTTATTTTTTTCTCCTGAAAGAACACAAACTAAATCGCCTGGTTTAGCGCCAGTTTTTTCAGCCCATCTAGCTAAATCTTCTTGGTCGAAAAACTTATCAACTGATGATTTAAATGTGCCATCCTCATTACAACGAGAATACACCATTCCTAAGGCACCAATTTGAGGGCGTTTTACCCAGTCAATCAATTTGTCTATTTCTTTTCTGGTGTAAGCATTTCCTCCTGGAACAGCAATACCAACAACCAATTCAGCATCATTAAATACGCTGAAATCTTTATGTTGTGCAACTTCATTCAGTTCGCCAAATTCCATACCAAATCGAATATCTGGTTTGTCGTTTCCGTATAAACGCATAGCGTCATCATACAGCATACGAGGAAATTCTTTTACGTCAACACCATTTACTTCTTTTAACAGATGTCTAGTAAGTCCTTCAAAGGCATTTAAAATATCTTCTTGCTCAACAAAAGCCATTTCGCAGTCAATTTGCGTAAATTCAGGTTGTCTGTCAGCACGTAAATCTTCGTCTCTAAAACATTTTACTATTTGGAAGTATTTATCCATTCCACCAACCATTAATAATTGTTTAAAGGTTTGCGGACTCTGAGGAAGTGCATAAAATTGACCTTCGTTCATTCTGCTTGGAACAACAAAATCTCTAGCGCCTTCTGGAGTAGATTTAATTAAATATGGAGTTTCAACTTCAATAAAACCTTCTTTAGATAAATAGTTTCTTACCTCTTGAGCAACTTTATGACGGAAAATCAGACTGTTTTTTACAGGATTTCTTCTAATATCTAGGTAGCGATATTTCATTCTAATATCTTCTCCACCATCGGTTTTGTCTTCAATAGTAAAAGGAGGTAGTAAAGATTCATTTAAAACGGTCATTTTAGAAACCAATATTTCAATCTCTCCTGTTGCGATATTTGGGTTTTTAGAAGCACGCTCAATAACAGTTCCGGTAACTTGAATCACAAACTCTCGACCTAGCTTTTGTGCTTGTTCCATCATAGCTTTAGGTGTACGTTCTTCATCAAAAACCAATTGAGTAATTCCATAGCGGTCGCGTAAATCAACCCAAACAATAAACCCTTTGTCACGAGATTTTTGTACCCAACCAGAAAGTGTAACTTCGTTATTGATATGTGATGCTCTTAATTCACCACAAGTATGACTTCTATACATAAATTTAAAATTTGAACTTGGCTGTTTGTCCAAGTTATTAAATAGGTTGCAAATTTAAGGAAGTTAACCGATTATCAAATAAAAAAGCCCCAACATTTGTCGAGGCTTTTTTGGCTATTAATTAATGCTCAAGAGGAGCGTAATTTTAATTGATAAAGAAATTAATGACTTTTTTCAAGAGCTTCAATTACAGGTTCTTTTTTAACTTTTTTAAGTAACCACATTTTAAATTTGGTGATAAGGAAAAACAATACAGGAACGATTATTAATGTTAAAAATGTTGCTACTAATAATCCGTAAATAACTGTCCAGGCTAATGGACCCCAAAAAACCACGTTATCTCCTCCCATATAAATGTTAGCATCAAACTCTTTAAAGAAGGTAAAGAAATTAATGTTTAAACCAATTGCTAACGGAATTAGTCCAAGAATGGTTGTAATAGCTGTTAAAAGTACAGGTCGTAAACGTGCTCTACCAGCTCGAACGATACATTCAAATAAATCATCCTTATCTAAATATACATGTTCTTCTATATCTAGTTGTTGCTTTTTACGATCAATAAGTAATTGGGCATAATCGAGTAAAACCACACCATTATTTACTACAATTCCTGCTAGCGAAATAATACCAACCATGGTCATCATAATTACGAAGGAACTTCCTGTAATTACAATACCTCCAAATACACCAATAAAACTTAAGAAAATGGCCAACATAATTATAGCCGGTTTGGAAATGGAGTTAAACTGAAATATCAAGATGAAAAAGATTAAGCCTAAACCAGTTAATAAAGCTCCATTTAAAAAATCTTGCTGTTTTTTCTGTTCTTCAATTTGTCCTGTATAATCGATTTTTATGTTTTCAGGAAGTCCTTTATAGCTTTTCATTTCATTTTGAATTTGAGCTATAATAGCGCCAGCATCAATAAAACCAGGAGATAAGGCTGAATAAACCGTAACAATACGTCTCGTGTTTTTATGTTTAATGGCACTAAAACCTGAAGTGTTTTCATATTTTGTTACAGCCGAAAGAGGTATGCTTTTTATTTGCCCGGAATTATCTCTAAAAGTGATGTTCTGATTGAAAAGGGCACTTGTATTGTATCTGTTTTCTTCATTAAAACGCACATAAATATCAAAATCGTCGCCTCCTTCTTTATAAATACCCGCTTTAGATCCAAAAATAGAGTGTCTTAATTGTTGTCCCACTTGAGCAGCACTAATGCCTAATTCTCCAGCTTTTTCTCTATCCACCATGACTCTCATGGTTGGTTTGTCCTTGTTGACATCTATTTTAAGTTCATCAATACCTGGAATGTTTTTGTTATTGATAAATTCACGCATGTTTTCTGCTGTGTTTATCAGTTCGTCGTAATCGTCACCTTCTATTTCTATATTAATTGGTGAACCCGCTGGAGGCCCGTTTTGATCTTTTTCAACGGAAATAAGTACTCCCGGAAAAATACCAACTAAGGACTCTTGAACTTTTTGACGCAATAACTCACTGTCTTCTCCACGACGGAACTTATACTCGCGCATGGAAGCTGTTATCTTTGCTTTGTGTGGCATTTCTGCTGAAGAACCGCTATCTGCTTGTGGGTTTCCCGCTCCTTCACCTACTTGTGATACCGCACTTTCCACCATAAAATTATAGTCGCCATCTTTATATTGTTCGTTGTCTATTACACTATATACAATTTTCTCTATTTCTTGGGTGATGGCATTGGTTTTCTCAATGGCAGTTCCTTGAGGGTATTCTATATAAACAATAATTTGGTTTGGTTTGTTATCAGGGAAAAACTCCACTTTGGTACGTTGGGTTTTTAAAGAAATTCCGAAAGCAACAAAAGCAAATATTAATAGGGAGAAAGTTCCAATGGTTAAGGCATAAGGTCTCCAACCTGATAAAGCCCAACGTAATTGGCCTTCGTACCAGCGTTCTAATTTAACCAATGTTTTAGTTTGAAAACTATTAGCCCATTTACGTAAGAATAAGCGATAAACCCAAAGCATGATGGCTGTAAAAACCATTAAAGATCCAAGTGCGCGGTAATCTCCTCCAAAAATGAAAATTAAAATTCCTATGACTGCTATAATAACAGTGGTTCTAATAATTTTGTTTAAAGGCATGTTTTTGTCTTCGATATTCATAAACTGCGATACTAAAACCGAGTTAAAAAATATAGCAACGAATAAAGAGGAGCCTAAAACAATAGATAGAGTAATGGGTAGGATCATCATAAATTCTCCCATTATACCTGGCCATAAGCCCAAAGGAATAAAAGCTGCAACTGTTGTAGCTGTAGATATGATAATAGGAAAGGCAATCTCTCCAATACCTAATTTTGCAGCATCAAACCTGCTCATGCCTTCTTCGTCCATTAGTCGATAGACATTTTCTACGACTACAATTCCATTGTCAACTAGCATTCCAAGACCCATAATTAATCCGAAAAGTACCATAGTATTTAAACTATGGCCTAGTAGGTTTAAAATCATGAGCGACATGAACATAGACATAGGAATAGCAAAACCAACAAAAATGGCGTTTTTAAATCCTAAAAAGAACATTAATACTGTTACTACTAAAATAACCCCAAAAATTATGTTGTTAACTAAATCATCAACCTGACCAATGGTAACTGAGGATTGGTCGTTGGCTATGGTAACCTTTAAGTCTTGAGGAAACACATTGTCTACAGCTTTTTGAACAATGGCGCGTGTTTGTTCGGCTGCTGCTACCATGTTTTTTCCGGCACGTTTTTTAACGTCTAGCATTACTACAGGGTCGCCAAATTCACGTGCAAAGGTGGTTTTGTCTTGCTCATGAAAAGTAACTGTTGCTACATCTTTTAAATAAATAGCATGACCTTTTTCAGCTTTTACAACAAAGTTTTTAAGTTCGTCGGGAGATTCTATTTCACCTAAAATTCTAATGGTGCGTCGTTGTCCACTTGCTATTAAGTTTCCAGCAGACATGGTTACGTTTCCGTTATTAATAGCATTTATTATATCGCTAAAAGTTACTTCGGCAGCCATCATTTTAAATATGTCTACAGCAACTTCTACTTCTTTGTCTTGAGCACCACGAATATCAACTTTTTTGATTTCTAGTAAATCTTCAATTTCTTCTTGAAGGTATTCGCCATATTCTTTAAGCTTTTCAACGGTATAATCTCCAGAAATATTAATATTCAAAATAGGCATTTCTTCTGAAAGGCTTAATTCGAATACATCTGGTTTTACTTTGGCTCCGTTAGACATGGGCCAATCTTCACCGGCTGTTTTGGTATCTATTTCATCTTTTACTTTTTGTTTGGCTTGTTCTACCGAAAGATGCTCGTCGAATTCCACAATAATCATGGAAAAATCTTCTTGTGATGTTGAGGTTATTTCAACTACGTTGCTAACTGTTTTTAGCTCATCCTCGAGAGGATCAGTAATTAGTTTTTCAACATCTTCTGCTGTATTTCCAGGATAAATGGAACTGACATATATTTTGGTTTCGTTTACCTCTGGGAAACTTTCACGAGGCATGTCGAAAAAAGCCGCTAACCCTAAATAAAAAATCACTAGAATTAGCACGTACATGGTAGTTTTGTTGTGTATGGCCCACGATGCTAAACCAAATTCTTTATCGACTTGTTTTTTCTTTTTATTAGTCATTTATGGAAAGTTTTAGTCGTTAGAATTTTTTGTTGTTTCATTAGACAATTCAATAACCTTTACTGTTTGTCCGTCTTTAACACTTCTAGCTCCTTCTTGGACAATTTCAGCACCGTCCTCAATACCTTCAAGGACTTCAATGTCATCCCCTTGAGTTTTGCCGGTTTTTATAATTATACGTTTTACCTCTCCTTCATCCTTTAAATTTTTATTGGTAATGGTATAAATGTACTGTTCGCCTTGGGCATTTTCAGAAATAATACTCTGAGGAATCAATATGGCTTTCGGGTTGGTGTAATCGTTAATTTTAAGGCGTGCTGTTAAGTTTGGTTTGATGGATTGGTCTTCGTTTGGAATACTAACTTCAACTTTGAAAGTTCTGTTAGCCGGATTGATAACATCCCCAACTTGGCGGATTTTTGTTTCTATGGTTTTTCCTAATATAGGAAAGTCTACCACCACATGTTTTCCTATGGTAATATCTGAAATGTATTTTTCTGGAACTTCCGTTTCTATATACATGTTTTCCAGATTTACTATCCGTAGGATTTGCGATTGACCAGCTATTACAACACTTCCTTGTTCAGTTAGAATATCGTCAATAGTTCCAGAAAATGGCGCTGTAATGTTAGTTTTTGCTATTTGCTCTTTTAATTGATTAATAGCTTCTGTTTGCGATTCGTAAGCAGATTTAGCTTGTAGAAATTGAATTTCACTACCAATATTTTGATCCCATAAACGTTTTTGTCGTTCAAAAGTAGTTTTAGCTAAATTGGTTTGAATTTCCAGTTGTGCTAATTGCTGACTTAATCCTCCATCGTCAATTTTAGCTAAAAGTTGTCCTTTTTTTACTTTCTGACCTTCTTTTACATAAACATTGGTTAAAATACCATTGTATTCTGGAGTAATTACAATTAAGCTTTTAGTTGTAACATTACCTTGGATTTCTAATTGGTGATTAAAAACCTCTGTTTTAGCCTGAAAAGTTGTTATTAAAGGAATTCTTTTAATAGTATCTAATTCTGCTATCTTCTTGTTGAGTAACGCAATTTGATCATTTAGTTTTTGTTGTTCGATATCAATTTCGTTACGTTTTTCTTTTAATACGGTTAAATCATTTGAAGATAGCACAGCATCAAAAGACTTTGCTTTTTTGTCGCCACAAGACGAGATGATAAAGGCTAAAATGATTAGGATTGTTATGTTTTTCATGGGTGTGATAAAATAGTTAATTGGCTTAATAGTTTATGGTGTTTAATATGGTTTCCAACTCTGCTTTTTTGGCTATAACATTAAACATAGATTGTAGAAATTCTTGTTGCGTGGCGTACAGCTGTGTTTGTGCTTGCCTTAAATCAAAACTAGAGGCAATACCTTCAAAAAACTTTGTTTGGTTTTTTTGTTCAATTCGCTCAGCTAAATTTAAACTTTGACGTTTGTTTTCATATTCTTCAATAGCGAACTGATAATCGCTTTTGGCGGCTGCTATTTGAAATTTTAATTGTTGTTCTGTTTCTGTTAGTTCTTCTTTAGCTATTTCTACATCTATTTGTGCACGTTGTGTAGCTGCACTTCGCATACCTGAACTGAAAACAGGAATTGATAGACTAACTCCTAAAAGCGACGAGCCATACCATTCTTGATTGTTATTTGTAAAGGTGAATTTATCGCTAAAACTGTTATAACCGGCATTAACAAAAGCACTAAGGCGTGGAAGAAAACTGCTTTTTTCTAGTTTTAGTAGAAGTTCTTTAGATACTTCTTGGTTTTTTGCTATTTGATAATCGATGTTGTTTTCAATATGGTCATCGGTTTTAAGTAATTCTAAAGAGATATTTTGAAGGGTTAAGGTTTCTAGATTATCGGTTAATACCGTGTTTTCTTGTAAATCTATCCCTAGAGTTATATTAAACATTTTGTAGGCTAAATTTTTACTTCTTACTACATTGTTTAAATGGTTTTCCAAACTACTGAGTGTAATTTGTAATTGCTCCACACTCTCTTCCTCTGTTAGTCCGTTTTCATAAATTTTGGTAGTTTCATCTAAGTTTTTTTGAAGAACTTCAATGTTTCTATTTACGATAGTTAAGTTTTCTTCTGCCAATAATACATTTCCATAAGCATTAATCACAGCTTTACGAACTTCTAACTCTGTTTTTGTTTTTGCATTCTGAGAAATTTCCAGATACACCTTTGCAGATTGTAATCCTACAATATACGAGCCATCAAAAAGGAGTTGGTTTAAAGTTGCTGTAGCATTCATGCTTTGTTTTGGACTGAAAGTAACGGGAATAAAAGTACCTGGCTCTCCACCTGCTAATTCTCCAGGAAGCATCGATACTTGATTTTTTAGCCAATTTGTATAATCAACATTTCCACTAATTTGTGGTAACCCTGTGGCTGTGGTTTCCCATTTTTGCTTTTTTGCGGCTTCAATGTTTCGAACGGCATTTTTAGCTGTTCGGTTGTTTTCCAAAGCAAAATCGATGGCTTCCTGTAAGCTAAACTTATTTATAGTTTCTTGCGAAAACATAAATGAAGTGTAAATAAAACTTATAAGGATTAACGTTGCGTTTTTCATAAATATACTAGTCTAATATGAATTTTGATTGATGTTGAGTATGCTATTTAATTTTGTAATTCCTTTATCCGTGCTAATTCCGCGAATATGGTATTCTAGATAATTATCCATAAGTGAATTCAATGAAAAATCTTTTATAGGAAATGCTTCAGGATCCTTTAAGCTTAACATCGTGTTAAAGTATAGCCTTGAAATAAAATCAATGTTTAAAGAGTCTCTGTAATAACCTTCTTTTATACCTCGAGATAAATTGTTGGCAATGCAGTCTAACATGATGTGAAACTGATTGGCTCTTAACTTAGAAAAAATCTTTGGATAATACTTTTGAAGCTGATGTTGAGGCGATGATTTCTCATATTTTAAATGCTCAATAGTGAATTTTTTGATTTCAAAAATTTCATCAATTGGATTTTTGTTTAAAGCACAAATACAATCTATGCCATGAGATATAAACTCAAACATATATAGAGTTGTAGCTTCAACTAACTTTGTTTTTGTCTCGAAATGTTGGTAAATGGTTTTTTTAGAAATACCAATTTTGTTGGCAATATCATCCATTGTTACACTTTTAAACCCAAAGTTTAAAAACATATCTGCCGAATTAATAAGTATTTTGTCTCTCATAATGAGGGACAAATGTACGATAGGAAACTTTAAAAACCAAAATAGTTTCCAGGGTTTTTAGATTTGTTAATATTATAAAAACTTATTGGTTAAGTAACTGCATTTACACTATTTTTGTTCGATGCAACAAGTATCATTTTATCAAGAAGTTTTTACTTCATATTTAGACGGTTTTACGAAGAAAAGACAACCAGAGTCTCTTTACAATCCAATAAACTATATTCTCCAATTAGGAGGTAAGCGTTTACGTCCGGTATTGACTTTAATGTCGGCAGAGATTTTTAACGGATCGTATAAAGCAGCTTTGAATGCTGCTTTAAGTATAGAAATGTTTCATAATTTTTCTTTGGTGCACGACGACATTATGGACGACGCACCATTAAGAAGAGGTAGGGAAACGGTTCATGAAAAATGGGATTTAAATACAGGGATTCTCTCTGGGGATGCTATGTTAATTCTAGCTTATCAGTTATTCGAAACTTACGACCCTAATACATTTCAAGCTCTAGCAAAATTATTTAGCAAAACAGCTTTAGAAGTTTGTGAAGGACAGCAATTTGATGTTGATTTTGAAACAAGAGACGATGTTTCTATTCCAGAATATTTAAAAATGATTGAATATAAGACAGCAGTTCTAGTTGGAGCAGCTATGAAAATGGGAGCTATCGTTGCTGGAGCTTCAGAAGCAGATCAAGATATAATTTATGAGTTTGGTAGAAATCTAGGTATTGCATTTCAATTACAAGATGATTATTTAGATGTGTTCGGAAATCCAGAAACCTTCGGTAAACAGGTTGGTGGCGATATTATAGAAAACAAAAAAACATACTTGTATTTAAAAGCCGTAGAGTTTGCGCAACCAGATAAAAAAACTGAGTTACTACACTTATTTAGTTTAACCACAACTGATCATTCTGAAAAAATTAAAACTGCAAGGCAAATTTTTGTTTCTAGTGGTTCAGCAGAAGCTACACAAAAAGAAATTGAAAACTACACCAATAAAGCCTTTTTAGTATTAGATAATCTACAAGTTCCTGAACATAAAAAGTTTGAACTCATTGCTTTTGGGAAAGAGTTAATGAGTAGAGAAGTGTAGTTTTTATTAAGAAAAGGTGTAATCATGAAAGAACTTAGTTCAACACAAGATATATTAGATTATTCTCAACAAGTTGATTTGTATAAAAAACTAGTACAACAACTGAATAAGGATTTCTTGTCTGCTAACGTCGATTTAAGTTTTGATGATGATGTATTGCCATCTAGTTTAAAACTAATGTTGCATGAAACACTTTATAAGTTGATCCAAAAGAAATTTATGGATTACTTAAATTTGCTATACATTATAGATGTTTCAGAAACTAAAATTAAACAATTGGACGGAAGTGATGTTTTTTTACTTTCAGAACAGGTTACCTTTTTATTACTACAAAGAGAGTGGCAAAAAGTATGGTTTAAACATCAATATAGTTAGGGGCTACGATATTAATTCAAAATTTTTAAAAATATACACGTATAAAAGGCATCCATGGATCGGTATATGTGCTTTTCTCCTTGTCGTACAATACATCATATCTAATTCCAACTGTTACATGTTTGGTGCGGTATCCCGCTCCTAAAAATAATGATGTATACCAGTAGTTTTCATTTGTTAGTCCGGTTCTGTTGTCCCAGTTAATGTTTACATTGTTTTCTTCAAGTTCTGCCGAGATTTGAATCTCTCTAATAGGGTTAAAAAGTCCAATAATACTCCCGCCTAAAATAGTAGATTTGTAATAGTCTTTTCTAGAGTTATAAGTTCCACTTAGTCCAACCCCTAAAGCAAATTGTGGGTTGAATTGATAAATAGCACTTGGCGACAAAGTTCCACTAAAATAGTTATTTTGAAAGCTTAAACCAATGCCACCTCCAAAACGTACATGATCCCAAAAGTCGCTTTTATGATTATACGTATTTTCCTGTGCCATTAAATAAGATGTAAAAAGGCAAAATGCAATGGTGAATAGACTATAATTTCTGAAAATAGACTTTAGATTTTTCATTTTGAGATTTTCATTAAAATTACTACCTTATAAATGTAATAAAACCATTCCTAATTTTACTAAATGTTGTACTTTTGTATAAATATTAGTTTAAACGCTTTAGTTTTTCATTTTATATGGACAAGTATTCCTTTTTAAATGCAGCGCATACAGCTTACTTCGCTGAATTATACGATCAATATTTACAAAACCCGGATTCCGTTGAACCTAGTTGGAGAGCATTCTTCCAAGGTTTCGATTTTGGTAGCGAGTCTTCTGGTAATCTCGAGCAATCGGGAGAGCCAATTTCTTGCGATCATGTTTCGGAAAGCCTTACAAAGGAGTTTCAGGTTATAAAACTTATTGATGGTTATAGAACGCGAGGGCATTTGTTTACCAGAACAAACCCTGTAAGAGACCGCAGAAAATACGCGCCTACTTTAGCTTTGGAAAACTTTGGTTTATCTGAAGCTGATTTAAACACTGTATTTAACGCAGGTAAAGTAATTGGAACCGGTGGCCCTAAAACCCTACAAGAGATAATTGCTCACTTAGAAAAAATATACTGTAGTTCCATTGGGGTGGAATACATGTATATAAGACAACCAGAGGAAATACAGTGGTTCCAAGAAAAACTAAACGTTAACGACAATCATCCGAACTTTACAACTGATCAGAAAAAATATATTCTTAAAAAATTAAATCAAGCTGTTTCTTTCGAGACTTTTTTACATACTAAATATGTGGGTCAAAAACGATTTTCATTAGAAGGAGGGGAGTCTTTAATTCCAGCCTTAGATGCTTTAATTGAAACTGCTGCAGATTATGATGTAAAAGAATTTGTTATGGGAATGGCGCATAGAGGGCGTTTAAGTACCCTAACAAATATTTTTGGTAAATCTGCCAAGGATATTTTTAGCGAGTTTGATGGTAAAGATTACGAGCAGGAAGTGTTTGATGGTGACGTAAAATACCATTTAGGTTGGACGAGCGATAGAATAACAAATTCCGGTAAAAAGATAAATTTAAATATTGCTCCTAATCCATCGCATCTTGAAACTGTTGGTGCGTTAGTAGAAGGAATAGCAAGAGCTAAACAAGACGATAAGTACGCAGATAATCCATCCCAGGTATTACCAATAATTGTTCATGGAGATGCGGCAATTGCAGGACAAGGGTTGGTGTACGAAATTGTTCAAATGGCGCAGTTGGATGGCTACAAAACTAATGGAACCATTCATGTGGTAGTAAACAACCAAATTGGGTTTACAACTAATTATCTAGATGCTAGGTCAAGTACTTACTGTACTGATATTGCAAAGGTAACCTTGTCACCTGTTTTACATGTTAATGCAGACGATGCTGAAGCTGTAGTTCACGCCATGTTATTTGCGCTTCATTTTAGAATGAAATTTAAGCGTGATGTATTTATCGATTTATTAGGGTATAGAAAATACGGGCATAACGAAGGTGATGAACCTCGTTTTACACAACCAAAACTATATAAAGCTATTTCAAAACACGATAACCCTAGAGATATCTATGCTAAGAAGTTATTAGCGGAAGGTGTAATTACTGATGGTTATGTTGAAAAGCTAGAAAAAGATTATAAAAATTTACTAGAAGAAAACTTAGAAGACTCCCGTAAAGTAGAAAAAACGGTAATCACTCCATTTATGCAAAATGAATGGGAAGACTACTTAACGGTAGACGAAGATAAAATGTTAAAACCTGTGGACACTACGTATCCTAAGGAAGGCTTAGCTAAAATTACGAAAGTTCTTTCAACTTTACCAAAAGACAAAAAGTTTATTCGTAAAATATCTCGTTTAATAGAATCTAGACAGGATATGTTTAACGATGATAAGTTAGATTGGGCAATGGCCGAACACTTAGCTTATGGATCTATCTTAGAAGAAGGATTTGATGTTAGAATTTCTGGTCAAGATGTGGAAAGAGGAACCTTCTCTCACAGACATGCGGTAGTAAAAGTAGAAGACAGCGAAGAAGAAATTATATTACACAACTCTATTAGTGACAAGCAAGGTAAATTTTACATTTATAACTCGTTGCTTTCAGAATATGGTGTTGTAGGTTTTGATTATGGTTATGCTATGGCAAGCCCTAAAACTTTAACTATTTGGGAAGCCCAATTTGGAGACTTTAGTAATGGAGCTCAAATTATGATTGACCAATATATTTCGGCGGCCGAAGATAAATGGAAAATCCAAAACGGATTGGTTATGTTATTACCTCATGGTTATGAAGGGCAAGGAGCAGAGCATTCTTCAGCAAGAATGGAGCGTTATTTACAACTTTGTGCGAAAGACAATATGTTTATTGCAGACTGTACAACTCCTGCAAATATGTTCCATATATTAAGAAGACAGGTTAAATCTAACTTTAGAAAACCATTAATCATATTTACTCCAAAAAGTTTATTACGTCATCCTTTAGTTGTATCTAGTGTTGATGAATTTGTAAATGGTGAATTTCAAATGTTGATTGACGATGCAAAGGCTAAAGCAGATAAGGTTAAAACATTAGTATTTGTTACTGGTAAATTTTATTACGATCTACTTGAAGAACAAGAAAAACTTGGAAGAGATGATGTTGCTTTGGTAAGAATTGAGCAATTATTCCCATTACCAGTAGAAGATATTCAAGCTGTTTTAAAGAAATATAAAAATGCCAACGATGTTGTTTGGGCTCAAGAAGAACCAAGAAACATGGGAGCATACAGTCATATGTTAATGCACTTGGAAGAAACTAAAACCTTCAGAGTTGCATCAAGAAGACCTTATGGAGCTCCAGCTGCAGGAAGCGCAGTACGTTCTAAAAAACGACATAAAGAAGTGATAGATTTTGTTTTTGATAAAACTAAAAACAATCAACGTTAAATGAAAAAAAGTTTGTTCGTTTTTTTATTGCTTGTATCGATAGCTGATTTTTCATTAGAAAAAGATAACTATAAAAAAGTGGCTTCAGAATTTCAATCGTTTAATAACGACAAAAATTACGACGCTATGTCTAGCACATATAATTACGACACGAAGAAGGTATTGCCTTTTAAAAAACAAAAACATTTTTCAGATATTTACAATACACTTTAGAAGGTTGTCTAAAGTAGAATAAACAATTTAAAGATTCCTGTCCGATACTTTAAATGATGCATAATAGAAGGGCAAAAAAATAGAACAAAAACAACGTAAGCAAATAGGTTACAAATAAAATTATAATTATGATTTTAGAAATGAAAGTTCCTTCACCAGGAGAGTCAATTACAGAAGTAGAAATAGCAACTTGGTTAGTGCAAGATGGAGATTATGTAGAGAAAGACCAAGCTATTGCTGAGGTAGATAGCGACAAAGCTACATTAGAATTACCAGCTGAAGCTAGTGGAATTATTACACTAAAAGCTGAAGAAGGTGATGCTGTTGCTGTTGGAGCTGTTGTTTGTTTAATCGATACAAGTGCATCTAAACCAGAAGGAGGTTCAGCTCCAAAGAAAGAAGATGTAAAAGCAGAAGCTCCTAAAAAAGAGGAAAAACCTGCTGTTGCTGCGGCTGAAACAACAACTTATGCAACTGGTACGGCAAGTCCTGCTGCTAAAAAAATCTTAGCTGAAAAAGGTATTGATGCCTCAACTATTGCTGGTACCGGAAAAGATGGACGTGTTACTAAAGACGATGCTGTTAAAGCTGTACCTTCAATGGGAACACCAACAGGAGGGAACAGAGGATCTTCTAGAAGTAGAATGTCTATGTTACGTCGTAAGGTAGCAGAACGTTTGGTAGAAGCTAAAAACACGACTGCCATGCTAACTACTTTTAACGAGGTAGATATGTCACCAATCTTTGCTTTACGTAATGAGTATAAAGAAGCTTTTAAAAACAAACACGGAGTAGGACTAGGCTTTATGTCTTTCTTTACCTTGGCTGTTGTAAGAGCGTTAAAAATGTATCCAGATGTTAATTCAATGATAGATGGAAACGAAATGATTACTTACGATTTTGTAGATATTTCAATTGCTGTGTCAGGACCAAAAGGACTTATGGTGCCAGTAATTAGAAATGCTGAAAACTTAACTTTTAGAGGTGTTGAGTCTGAAGTGAAACGTTTGGCTCTACGCGCACGTGATGGACAAATTACGGTAGACGAAATGACTGGAGGTACTTTTACTATTTCTAATGGTGGAGTATTTGGAAGTATGTTGTCAACTCCAATTATCAATCCTCCACAAAGTGGGATTTTAGGAATGCATAACATTGTTGAGCGTCCAGTGGCTATAAATGGCAAAGTTGAGATTAGACCAGTTATGTTTGTAGCGTTATCTTACGATCATAGAATAATTGATGGTAAGGAGTCTGTAGGGTTTTTAGTAGCTGTAAAAGAAGCACTAGAGAATCCTACAGAGTTATTAATGAATAACGACATTAAAAAAGCTTTAGAGCTATAGTTATAAAGAAACTAATAAAAGTGAAAAGCGCGATCGGTACTACCGATTGCGCTTTTTTTTTTAAAATAAATAACTAATTAAAAGAAACTAACAATAATATTGAGTGAAATAACGGTTATGATTAAAATTATTAATCCAATAACTGCATATTTGTTAATAGATTCAGATTCATTTTCCATGTTGTAAAAATTTAGGGTTTGTTGATACCCTTAAGGGAAAACACAACTCTATCCTTTTAATCACACAGAGTTGTTGTTGGTTATCCCTTAGAGATATGATTAATAGCTACACAAATATCAGAATTATAAACAGGTGAAACAATACGTACTACTACGTATTTTTGGTTTAAATATGTGTTATTGAGTGGTTTGCATTAAATTAGCCTTCGGTTTTGTAGAAGAATTCTTAGGTTTTATGAGGGTTTTAGGACCATTGCAAAAGGAACCAACTTTAATTTAATAAAAAATAAAGGAGGTATTTAGATCTATCAAGCTGTTTTCAAGAAAAGAATCTAAGGATGGCATAAGGTTGGTATGGCTTAAGTATGGACTATCTATATAGAATATACGCTATACATACGCTATACCTATAGGTATAATATAAGCCATGGCTTGTCCAAAACAACTAAATGGATGGGTGTTTAATGAAATCTCTATATACGAAGAAAGCTCTAGATAAAATAAATTACCAAGAGCTTCCATAATTCTCCCTAAGAATTAATTAATAGCAACACAAATATCGGGATTAATAACAGAGCATACAATACGTAGTACTACGTATATTTCATAGTAAATGGTTCTTGTTTTCCTTTGCCCAAAATAGGAGGCTATATTTTGTAGGGGTTAGATTAAGTTTCTTATTTATATTGCTTTTATGTTTTTCAACTGTTCGGAAAGATATAAACATCTTTTCTCCAATTTCTTTTGCCGTTAGATCTTCGGAGATGTGTTTTAAAACTTCTATTTCAGTAGGAGTTAAGCTAGCAATTTCTTCTGGAGCTTCATCAACTTCTAAAAAGGAAAGCAATTCTTGACTAAAATAAGGTATGTCTTTTGATACAGCTTCTAAACAATGTTCAATCTCAGCAAGGGCAAACTCTTTTAAAACATAACCGTAAATACTTAAAGATTTTGCTTGTTTGTATATAGCCTCATCTTTTTCGAAAGTGATTAGGATTATTTTAGTCTCGTAGTTTTTTTCTTGGCATTTTGCTGCTATCTCTAGGCCTGATAGGTAAGGCATTTGTATGTCAAGAATGGCTATCTCTGGTTTGTGGGTTTCAATAAGTTCAAAGGCCTCTTTTCCATTTACAGCACTGGCTATAACGTTGTATTTTTTTTCTAAGAGGAAATCGTTTAAGCCTTTCAGGATTAGAGGATGGTCATCGGCAATAATAATGGATGATTGCATGGGGTTGTTTAATTCGAGTCTTTGGTTAATAAAAATAAAATATTATAATTTCAGGTATAAGTACCTTTTTTCATAGTCAATAATTCCTTTTGCTTTTTTTAATATATCTGCACCAATAATACCGTCTACAGGTTGGGCATTGTGGCTTATTAAAGCAGAATTAACATGACTTAGATTAAATAGAATAAGAGCAACTTTTTCTTGTTTCCATTTTCCTATTTTGATTTGATTTTTTTTAGAAATCTGAGTGATCATATTTGTAGCACCAGCTCCAGCTGCTGTTATTTCAGAGTCCTTGGCTTCTAGTTTAAAGGTTTCAAGGGAATCAAAACCTACACAAGAACTTGAAGCTCCTGTATCAAGAATAAAAAGACCTTTAACGCCATTAATGGTGGCTTTTATCTCAAAATGATTGGTTTTGGTTAGCTTAAGTTTGATTTTTGCGTAACCTTTTTTTAAAAGAAAGTCTTTTAACTCTAAACTCTGAACATCACTCATAATTACCTTTTGTATTTGTACCATAAAAATACAATAATTAAAGCAGCTAAGCCGATAAGAATATAATATAATATTGGCGTTGAATTTCTTTCTGGATCTAGGTTTCCATAGTAAACAAAGGCACTCCAATAGTAAGGTGACTTTTTTATATTACTTATAGAACTACTATTTAAGTAGTTGAGTTTGGATTGTCTGTTAGCCATAAAAGGCGACCTAGTTTTCTGATAACTTTTGTAAAACAAGCTCATTAATTGGGCCGTGGAGGCATCGTTAATCTGCCACAAGGAATACAATAGGTTTTTAGCTCCAGCATATTGAAATCCCCTAGCAATACTCATAGCGCCTTCGCCTTTTTGAAGCTTACCAATGCCCGTTTCACAAGCACTTAAAACTACAAGCTTCGGGTTGAGGTTTAGACTGTACAACTCATTTAGCATCATGGGTTCATCGTAAAAAGCCATGCTGGCTGGATTTGTGAAATCGCCACCAGTTGCGTGTGTGGATAAATGTAAAATGGCATATTTTGATGCCGATTCAATAAAGTTTTTCTTTGTTGCTTTGGCATGCATTAAAATATTACCGTTTGTTTCGTCCTTAAGTGTTTGGGCTTCGTTTACAGAATAACTAAGGACTTGATTCGTGTTTTCAAATACAGGAAATACACCCAATAGACCTGTGTTTTTTGAATTAGACTGCGCTTCCAAATAGAAAGTAAGACTGGAATTGTAAGCTATAGTTTGTTGGGTTACTAAAAAAGGCATTTCCATGAAATTACTAGTTTCAGTTGGTGCTGTTAATAAGGCATCAAAAGGAATGAAATTTAATAAACCATCCGGAATAACGATGAGGTTTTTTGCGGTAGCAACCTCATTTATATTTAGTAGTTTATACAAGTTATATGCTTGGTTGCTAAACAATTTGATGTTGTTGTTAATAGCTGAAGGTCCATCAAATAAATGAATGAAATTAATGAGACTGTTTTTTGTTTCACTAGTTAAATTAATTCTTAAAAAGCTTGTATTTTTTTGAGAAACAATAAACTGATAGATAGCATTCTTGCCATAAAAATAGACAATTAGATTGGCCTTATCCTGTAGTAGTTTTTTTTGAACATCCTCAACATTTATACTGTCTATAGCTTGAGGATATGCGACTTCAATTTTATTTCGAAGATTTTTTAAATCGATACTTAGGTTTAGAAGCTCTTTGTTAAGACTGTCGTTTGTTGTTGTTTGATAGCCTAATTGTGTTTTAATAAGTGTTTCTGTTAAGCGTTCTTGATATCTTAAAAGTTTTTGTTCCTTTAATAAAAGACTATCGTTAGGATGTTTTTGTAATAAAGATTTCTTTTTAAAAATATCTTTTAAAGCAGATGCTTTATGTGTTTCGGCATAGGTTAATGCGCGATTGAAAATTTCGGGATCTGAGTTTTCTTGATAAATTTTAAAAAGCAATTCAATGCAGTGTTCAGACCTGATTCTATTATCTACTTGATTGGCAATTTTGGACTCTTGGGAGGTCAAGTTTTCAGTTAATAAATCCGACACGTAAAAACTTAAATCGTAATATTTAATGGCTACTTCTGGGTGAGATTGTAACCTTGCCAAGATGTCGAAAATATCAATAAAGGTATTTTCGGCATATAAAGAAGTTTTGTCAGGCAAGGCGGGTTGTTCTAAATTTGGAAGCAAGGTATGTAGAGCCTCTTGTAAGTCAGTATTAGCTTTATCAAAATCGTTCAGTAAATAATGTAACTGTGCTTTTTTTAAATAATTTTTTGCCAGTTCTCTTTTTGTAAGTGAATCTTTAGTTTGAAATAGCTGGGACCTATTAAAATGTACTAAAGCTGTTTTGTAATCCTTTTGTTTTAGGGCCAATTCATATTCTAGTTGGTGTTTACGGTATTGGTTTTTCGACTCGGGAAGTTTAAAATCATTCTCTATAAAGTAGGCTTTTGAGCTGTTTAAAGAAATTAAACTAGAAGTTTTTAGGGTGTATAATTTCTCTCTTTGCTTGGGAGCAATTCCTGAAAATTCTAGATTCTGATTAATTAAATCAACCACCGACTGATGCATGCCTCGAGTTTGATACAACACAGAAAGGTTGATGATTCCTGCTATGTATTGTTCATTGTTTTTAGTTTTTTTTGCTATGGAAAGGTACTGTTTTATGATATTTTCAGCATCTGTGTAATTATTGGTTTTGGTGTATAGGTTTCCAAGAGGTTTTAAGCAATATTCAATAATATCGTAATTGGAAATTTTAGAAATTTGGTTCTCGTTATAATACGTCCATGCTGTTTCATAAGCTTTTATAGCCGTTTGGAATCTGTTTAAATCTTTTAAATAATAGCCTTTGTTACATAATAAGAATATAAAAGCCAATTGTTCCTCCTTCGTTGAGATTTGAGTTTTAAATAATGTTTCTTGTTGGCTTAATGTTTCTAGGGTTTGAAGGGTTTTGTTTGCAATAAATTTTTCGGTAGCCGTATAAATAGTTTCTTCTAAATTCTGCGAAAAAGCAAAATTTCCAATACAGAGAAGTAATAGAAATAGGTGTTTTTTCATGAGAAAGAACTGCAAAAGGAGTTTTTAAAATTTAGAATTTCCATATAGCATACAATTGTAAATAATTATAATCCTCTTTAAAATTAAGTACATAACGTGCACCAAGACTTGGTCCTATACGAGCAAAACCCACCGTAGCCTCAAACAGTAAGCCGGTTCTAAAGTTGGTAAATGTATTGGAGTATTCATTACTGGATTCAGCACTGTTCATTAACATACCATCCCTGTCTCCTTCAAACTGTTCAATTAACACCTCTTGTTGTTGTTTTTCACTAATAGAAAACATGCCTTGGAAACCAGTTCCTAGGCCTATGTAATTGTTGAGGTTGTAGCGCATAAGTATGGGTATTTCCCAATCAATGTTTTTATAACTGGTGTTGGTTGTAGTACGTTGAACAAACTGAAATCCTTGAGGTCCGGAAACTAAAGTTTCTTCAATTTTTGTTTTGCCTTTGTACTTATGAAAGCTGTTTAGTAATTCTATTTGCCAATACCAGCGATACGATTTATAGGGTGAAATGGTTGCTCCTAAAAAATAACTTTCGGATCTATTCAAGTCTGAGAATAAATTATAACCTGCTTTTGCTCCAATAGAAATTCCAGGCATAAATCTAGTTGTAGAATAATTGGTAATGATGGGTTCATTTTTATCAAATATAATAGCTGTTCGACTTTTGGTTTTTTGTTTGTGAAAATCTTTAGCAAATTTGATGTTGTATTTTACAAAGCCTTTGGTAGAATCATACTCTTTTACATTTTTTTGTTCACTGCCTGGTAAATAAATGTTTTTAAAAGTAAAAATAGCTTGAGTATCTGTAAAGGTGGTATCTAGGCAACTGTATTTAACTTCTTCTTTTGGACAAATTTCGCATTTAGGATACATGTCGGTAACCACTATGGTCGACTTGTCTAACATGTCTGGGATATCGGTTTCCAAACGAATGGTTCTTGCAGGACCTTCGCCATTGTTTTGAAATTTAATTTTATACTTTAAGGTTTTAAAGCGAACCAATCTATAGTTCATAAAGGTGCTATTGGTAGACATTTTATTTGGGTCATGAGAAGTTACTATTTCCATTTCCATGTCTTTTACTTTATGATTGTCGTAATTAACATCGGGTACGTACACGCCTCGGACAGAAATTATGGCGCTCGTATCTTTAAGCATTTCAGGAGGGGTTCTTAAGGTGAAAAACAAATTTCGTTCTTCGTTAGGTTCCATGTTGTTAATCTCAAATTCCTCGTAATTTTTATAGTATGCTTTTGATGATTCTAAAGTTAAGGGTAGGTTGGTTTTAATGGTAGAATCCTGTGGTTTTCCTTTTAAACTAAGTAAATCGTTATTCAGTGATGCTAATAGTGTATAATTGGAATCGTCTATAATATTAGTGTAAACAAAATCGGTTTTAGATAAATGTTTTTCATTATTGTAGGCTCTAATGTCTTCAACATTAAAATTGTTGGCCTTATATTTTTGTTCGTTATAGAAGAGGAAAAGTTTACCGTTTGTTTTGTAGTTTAAATAGTTTTTATAACTAACAATTAAGATCATTTCCTCATTTGGCATAGGTTCTCTATTACGTTGAAGTATGAAATCCTCATTCATGGAAGCTTCATCTTTTAACGAGGGATCGGTTTTACTAACCGTAATTTTTTTGGGTCTAGAACTAGGAGGTTTTCCCGTGTCGTAATTATTGGTAGCCCAAAGTTTTACTTCGTAATTACCAGGTGTTTTGTATTGGTGTTTCGGGTTTTCTTCTTTACTAAAACTGCCATCATCAAACTCCCAATAATAAGAATAGAAAGCTTTTGGTGCTCCGGCAATTTGTTCTAATGGTGGAGCGTCTGGAAAGAACTGAATAGCGGCTCCGTCAACTTGATGTTTAATTGTTGCTACGCGAGAAATTGAATCTTGAGATGAGATTTTTTGAGCTAAAAGCCATTGAAAACTACAGCAAAAGAATGAAAAAATTAAATAGGTTCTCATGATTTTGAACAATTAGGTCCTTGCTAAAATACAAAAAGCGATGGTCATTACAACCATCGCTTTTCTCAAGGTTAAATTAAGGCAGATTATTAATTTGTAGTATGAGTTCGGTTTCTGTAACTACAGA
>NZ_DATGNR010000002.1:0-3919 GCF_035306605.1 Xanthomarina sp.
GCATCGTCTGTATACGAGTACTCTTGAACTTGTACGCTGTTACCTGCACCTTCGATGTATTGTAAATCTTCCCAATACTTTCCATCAACAGAACGCGCAATTGTAAAAAAGTCATTGTTTGTCTCTGTTGCTGTTTTCCACGAAAGCTCAACTTGACGGTCTTTTTTGATTGCATCGAAAGTAATGAGTTCGATAGGGAGTACAGAAGTTCCAGGTACTGTTATGAATTCTGGACCATCATAGCCTTGCATATCAATTTCAAATGTAATTTTATCACACATTAAACTCTCCACGGATGCAGAATTACAGCTAGAATCACCTTTCCAAATATTACCAACAGTTTTACCAGACCCTTCATCTAGAGAGTTGGGTAGGTCAAAAAAAGAAGTATCATTATTACAAATAAAAACACCTTGAAGAGTATAAATTTGATTAAAACCTGTTTCCTTTCCATTACTATTGTAACTCTTTATTGAGTAGTCAAACAGTATATTATAATTATAACCATTAGGACAACTATAGGGAGGGGTTGTACTTCCATTTATCTCAACTCCTGTGGTGATTAACTCAATGACTATTGTCCTATTTCCTTGAACTTCCACAGAGATTGTAAAATGATTTTGAGCTGTAAGGCTAAAGCTAATGACTATAGCAAAAAATAAAGTAATAAAAAATCTAATCATTGTGCATGCATAATTTAAAATTGAGTGCAAATATAACTAAACTTCATTAAGGCGTATATAACATTTGTTACATAAAAACAGGTTTCGCTAATCTCTCTGATGCTTATACAAATGAAAGGCCTTTTGTTCATTTTCAACATTATTACCATTCCGCTTTCTAATAATAGTACTTCATTTTATCGGATTATTGGTGTTAAAAAAATACTACACCAAAAAAAACATCAAAAAACTTTACATTTTTATTTTTTCATACAACTCTTATTTTAAAGTGCTGTAAACGGTTTTAACCACTTACAAACGAAAGACATTCGACAACAAACGACAAATAACCGAATCTGGATTGGTGATTACCTCACCTTTGCATTGTCGATGGCTGAGAGACAGCTTGAGAAAAAGTTCAAACTATTATTAATTAAAATTTACAGACATGAACACGTTAAGAAACACAGTTAGTTTAATCGGGAACCTAGGAGCAGATCCTGCAATTACATAATTTGGAGACAAGAACTCTGTAGCATGTTTTAGCGTTGCAACACACGAATCATTTAAAGATAAAAAAGGCGAATGGGTAACGAACACCACATGGCACAATGTAGTTGCCTGGGGTAAGGCTGCAGAACTTTGCGAGCAACTTCTCAAAAAAGGATCTGAAATTGTTTTAGAAGGAAAATTAGTGAATGACTCTTACGAAACTAAAGAAGGTGAAAAACGCTACAAAACAGAAATCACATTGCGTGAATTTATGGTATTGAACCGTGATAAGGATGCAGATAAAAAATCAAAAGCATAATCCTAAACAAAATCGTATGAGTGCTCAGGAAACACTTGGGCACTCTTCATAAAAATTAAATAGTAATCCTAAACACATAAAATCATGAGAGTACAACAAATGAATCACGTTAATTTAATAGGTCAAATGACATCTGATCCAACATTCGTAGAAATGGAAGGAGGAAAAAAAATAGCTCGCTTTTCATTATCGACAAAAGAAACTTATCTCGATGCTGAAGGAAATACCAAAAACTTAAAAAATTGGCATCGTGTTACGGCATGGGGGAAGTGGGTTCCTGTATTAGAACAGTTAGGATCAAAAGGTCAGGCTTTAGCAATAGAAGGGCGCTTAAGATCACGTTACTATAATTCTAACGGTCAGCGTCAGTCCTTCACAGAAATAGAGATTAACGATATGGTTATCCTATAATTAATTAATCACATAAAAATCAAATATCATGAGAAATCAAGTTCAATTAATCGGAAACATAGGCATCGATCCAGAGATTACAAACTTTGAAAGCGGTGCAAAAAAAGTGCGTTTTACACTTGCAACTAACGAGCGTTATGTTGACCAAGAAGGAAATAGACAAGATAGGACTTTTTGGCACAACATTCATGCTTGGGGTCCTACAGCAAGTTACATTGCAAAGTCAGGTAAGAAAGGTACACAACTGGCTATAACAGGCAAACTCGTTACACGAAAATACTTATCGAAAACTGGTGAGTCGAAATCATTCACTTCTATTGAGGTTAAAAACGCAGTGGCATTGAGTTAAAAAACTCTCGCTAATTGACTTAACTTAAAAACCACCTAAATCAAAACGGTATGCAACCATAGGTTTGCGGTTAAGTTCATAAAAAGTACGTGGCTTGCTACGTACTTTTTGTTTTTTGTTCCCACAAGTAACTTAAATACTCGTGTACAACAACTACAGAGAAAAATAAAGAAAAATTATAGAAGATTTGTTCCATAGGAATATTGAAAATTCTAAACCCTATAATTGCACTCTCGTTATACCAAATAATTGGTGAGTAAATCATACTTACTGTTAACATTCCGTTTATGAAAAATAAAGGAAGTAACAGGATAAAAAATGTAATTATAAAGTATGGATACCATCTTGGAGTATATCCGAAATAAATGATCCAGTTAATAATTCCTGCAGTTAATAACGTAACAAAAGTATACTGATTATCGCGATATATAATAGCTAAGAGAACCGCAGTAAGCGTAAATAAAAGAGAAAAATAATAAGAAAAATGGATGGGCCTAAATTTTGGAAAATAAACCTTTATTACTTCGTATAGAAATACAAATACAAAAGGAATCGTTAAAAGGAACAGACACTCTTCAATAGGTAAATTGAAAAACAAAAGTCCGCTTAGACTACTTGAATTAAATCCCCATACTCCAATATCAGTAAAGTAAACACTACACGTAATAAAAATACTTCCAACTATTAAGATAGCAGGAAACAATGTTTTCCATAGAGTGTAAAAGCGCACCTTCTTATCGAATGAGAAAAGCAGTGTTCCAATAACACTTAGAATATTAATCCACAAATATAAACTCATCACTTATTCCCATTCTTTTATCCCTTTGTCTAACTCTAAAACATAATGAAAACCAAGTTCTTTCATTCTTTCCATAGCAACTTTACTCCTTACACCAACCGTACAGTAAACTAAATAACTATGATTCTTTGATAGTTTTTCGAATTCGGCATCCATATCACCACCGTTATATTCAATTAATTTAGCACCTTTAATATTACCTTCTTTAAATTCTTCTATAGTTCTAATATCTAACAGTATAAAATCACCAGAAGCTAAAGCCTCTTTAAACTCATCGTTACCGACACTTTCAAACCTATGCTCCATAGTTACTTGCGCTACTAAAGCAGAATTCGATATCATAAATAATGCAGTCAATAACATTAATAAACTTTTCATAATCTGTAGTTTTAGTCTCTCAAAAATAGACAAGTTCTAACTTACAACCTATTCATTTAATGATTTTTTAGAAGAAACGAAATAGTAGTTGTAAGTTTGTCATCGCAATAAATAATTTTAATATTATTGTTCCAATAATAAAGATGGTGAAAAAGGTAGAAAAGCGTATTGTTTTAATAGCTGGTGGTTCAGGACTAATTGGTCAAAAAGTACAAGAAGAACTTAATAAACAGGGTCATGAGGTTAGGATTCTTACCCGACAAGACAATCCAAACGCACCTTTTTATCATTGGAACCCTAGAAAAAAAGAGATTGATCGCGAAGCGTTAAAAGGGGTTCAAGTTATTATTAATCTAGCAGGAGCTGGAATTGCTGATAAAAGGTGGACTGATAAGCGCAAGGAAATTATTTTCAATTCTCGTATTAAGCCTACTCAGTTTTTGCATGAAATTAGTCAAAACACACCTGCTTTAACACAATATATATCAGCTTCTGGAATTACTTGTTAC
>NZ_DATGNR010000003.1:0-5374 GCF_035306605.1 Xanthomarina sp.
CTTGAAGATTAAACGTACAAATTAATGCGTTCTCGTCTAGTCTCTGGACAAACTTGTTGTCATCTACATCATTTAATATTTGTTTTAAATTACGGTCCATTCTATTCGAGTTTTCAAACGTGCCACGTTAGCAATATAGCCTACCCTACAAATTATTATTAATGAATTTACAAAAGATTTTAACTCAATAAGAATTTAATGCCTAGTTTTTTTAAAGAAAATGAAGAAAGAAATCTGTTATTGCAGAAGGCCATGGAAACTATTGCAATCTAAAAAACCAGAGTAGAAAAGTAGATAGTGGAGGCGTGTTTACCTGTATAAGCGAGGACTTATATAGTGCTCCTGTACATGATAAGGAAAAAAAAGTTATTGCCACTGAAGCGCCTGGACAGCAAAACAAGATACAGGCACAATTTGGTTTGAAGACTAAAACCTCCCATAAACAAAAAAGCATCCCAATCTTCGGTTAAGAAAAAAGGAAAGCTTTCCATTGGATAAAGTTGAAAGATTTCAACTCTACTACCTATGACAGACTACTACATCTGTCAAACAACACAACTAATTTTTATTGCCAAAAAAAGCTCCAATTTCTTGGAGCTTTAGCAATTTAAGCGGTCTGGACGGGACTCGAACCCGCGACCTTCGCCGTGACAGGGCGACATTCTAACCAACTGAACTACCAGACCGTTGCTTTTTGCATGCTATCCAACTAAATTCCTTAGACTTTAGGCCTTCAAGCGGGTGCAAATATAAGCGCCTTTTTTTATATGTCAAACATTTTTAATGAAATTTTTATCTTTTTTACTTTAAATAAATTTTTGACGCTCTATCATATAGGTTGTCAGGATATTATCGAATTTTTTATTGATGTCTGCTTCCACATATTTTATCTTATATTGTCCGCATTTTAGCTTTATGGCTTCAAAATAATCTCGAACAGCATCTTTATAGGTGTCTTTTATGTTTTCTGCATACAAATTTATGTGTTCGCCAGTCTCCACATCCACAAAACGCTTGGGCACATTATCGAAATCAAAGAGCAGTTCTTTTTCCTTATC
Source organism: Xanthomarina sp. (assembly GCF_035306605.1). Lineage (NCBI taxonomy): Bacteria > Pseudomonadati > Bacteroidota > Flavobacteriia > Flavobacteriales > Flavobacteriaceae > Xanthomarina > Xanthomarina sp. The sequence continues at coordinate 1,059 of NZ_DATGNR010000003.1, forward strand.
AAAAACATGAAATAACACTACCTCGTGTTTGTTGTATTTTAAATGTCGTAAGGCATCAAACAATTTGTCTTCGGCTACTTTTGTTTGTAGCATATCTGTAAAAAAGAAAATTAAAGAGCGTCGTTTTATGTTTTCAGCTATTTGATGTAAATAGGTATAGGTATCGGTTTGCCTTTGTTCTGGTTTAGAAACTACCAGTTCACTTAATTGATGCAATAACATGTGGTGGTGTCTTTCGCTTCCTTTTTCTGGGGAATAGAAATCGTAAGAATCGCTATAAACACTTAAACCCACAGCATCTCTCTGTTTTTTTAAAACATGCATTAAAGATGCCGAAGCCAATGCAGCAAAAGCAATTTTATTTAAGCTGTCTATGGAAAAGGATTTCAGCTCTGGATAATGCATGGAACTGCTATTGTCTATAATTAAATGACAGCGTAGATTGGTTTCCTCGTCATAACGCTTTGTATACAGCTTATCCGTTTTGGCATAGAGTTTCCAGTCTATATGTTTGGTGCTTTCACCTTGATTATAAATTTTATGTTCAGCAAATTCAGCTGAAAAACCATGAAACGGACTTTTATGCATACCTGCAATAAAGCCTTCAACTACTTGTTTGGCAAGTAAATCAAGGTTTTTAAAGCCACCTGTTTTATTGAGTTCTAATTGTAAATCCATAAGCCTCTAAACTAAAAAAGGTTTGTCGTTAAAGCAAACCTTTTATCTTTTCTTTTAGAAAATGCGCTTACTAACTTGAAACATCGAGACTACTACAAAAAAATAAACATGCTTTCTAATTCTATATACTTATAAGATTTAGAAATTTGCTCTAATTGCATGATTTCGAATAAAATGATTACATTTAAAAAATAAACCTTAAATCTTAAACCATGAAAATTACTAATTATTTATTACTCAGTCTTTTTGTTTTCGGTCTTATGTCATGCTCCAGCGATGATGATGGAAACTCAGATAATGGCAATCCACAAGAGGTTACCATTTTAGGCCTATGGAATGCTTCTGAAATGAGCATCAATGGCACCGTTGTCGAACAGAATATAACCTCTAGCTTTAATGGCATGGCTACTGAAATGACGGGGAATGACATTACCTTTAATGAAGACCATACCTTAAGCGGGAATAGTGCCCCATTTAATATGGAGGTGCATTATGTTATTGAAGGGCTACCACCATTCACCCAAACACAAGAAATGAATAGCGCCATGGCGCATGAAGGCACATGGAGTCGTGAAGGAAACATGCTCTATATTCAAGAAAATGGCTCCACTGATAGAGAAGGGTTTACTATCGAAACGCTCAATGCTACAACTCTTAAAATATCTGGAGATCAAAACAGCACCAGTGTGGGAGACGATTTTCCTGCTGGTTCTACCTTTAATGTTACTATTACTTACAGACGATAAACACTGTGAAACCAATCCGATGTGGATTAAAAGTCACCTTTAACTATAGGTGATTTTATAAATAGGATCAAATAAAAATGACTTTAGTAGGTTGAATATTTTACAGCTTCTTTTAAGTCTTCTAAAATTAAAAAAGGCAAACACAATACAAGATGATTGCGTTTGCCTTAATCATTTAAATTAACAGCTTAACTTATCTATTTCTAGATTTTTCCGCTTTCAGTTTAGCCGATGGCGACGAAGACTTAGATTGAAGTCTTCTTTGGGTTTGCATAACTCTAGAGTTTTCTTCCGTTATTTCAAAGGAAAAAATAGGCGCTATATCGTTTGCTATATCTGAGCCTCCAGAATTACTTGGGAAGCCTACAGGGAAATTGCCATTATATGGGTTTTGTGTAGATGTTGGTATTTCTACGCCATTTAAAATAACAGACACTACAAAGTTAGTAGCTACAGAAGGATTACAATTTTCATACATATCTACATACACGTAATAGGTACCAACTTCTATGGTTGCATCGTCTGGATAGTAAATATTTTCATTATTAACACCATCTATTTCACAAGCTGGATTAGAGTCTAAATCTAAAAAACCACCATTGGTACTAGTCTCATTATTATAATATATATGATCTCCATTTGGCTCTATAAGGTGTAAGTCTACATCTTTATCATTATCAAATGAAAGACTTACCTGCAAGGCTCCAGTACCCACGCTTATTACCAATAGATCGGCATAAATAGCACGACTTACGCGATTGTTTGCATCTAGGTATGCCAAGCGAACGGTAAATTTCTCTTGATGGTTTAATTGGTTAATTTTTAAAATAAAGCTTTGGTTTAAATCGGAATTGTCTTGTGGAACAAGTTCAAAGTATCCTGATTTATCTACAGCACTTATAAATAATTTTTGGGCTGGTGTAGTGGTTAGGATGGTTGCATACGCAGTTCCGCCAGGAATAACATGCGTATTCAAACTAACGATTTCCAAATTAGCATCTGAATTGGACTCTGGAAAACCTTGGTCCATCAAGATGGCATCTTGCACGTTAAACAAACTATTAACAGCAGCCACTTCTTGACTACCAGAGTCGTCATCACTACTACAAGAAAAAATTAACACGGTTACTAAAGCTAATGAAAAGCTTCTTAAAAATTTTAGTTTCATTTTAATTATGTTTTATGTTATACATCTTAATGCGTTTTATAAAAAAAAGTTAACATTATTCTAATTTTTTTTATAAACAACTAAACACCAAAGTATTACAAATTTTAACTAAAACAAAATCTAATTTAGCTATTTCGCATAAAAAAAGGCTTGCTGTTAAAGCAAACCTTTTTATCATTTATATAGAAAGCATGTTACAAAAGCGCATCAATAGCTTCGGTATAAGCACTTTTTTGTGCCACACCAACTTGACGTCCCACAACTTCTCCATTTTGGAATACCAAAACTGTTGGGATGTTACGTACACCATATTTTGCTGCAAATTCTTGGTTTGCATCTACATCTACTTTTCCAACAACGGCCTTGCCTTCGTATTCTTTGCTAATTTCTTCAATGATTGGCCCAACCATTCTACATGGTCCACACCATGCAGCCCAAAAATCTACCATTACTGGTATGTTGCTCTTTAATACTGTTTCTTCAAACGTTGCATCTGTTATATCTAATGCCATAATTTATAATTTAATGTGTTCTACTTCTTATTATTATACAATATTAGTCAAAAATTTTGCCAAAGCTTACACCCTGACAATTTGTTTTGTTTATCATGGGATTAGCTGAGGCTATGCTGCCAAATTGGGTGCATCCCTTTTTCGAAATTCCACATCCTGTCAGGCTCTCCTTCTATTGCTATTTTCAAGCCTGCCCACTAGATACTCATGGCACCCGTGTAATTATGTTAATTCAACTTATAAAAAACATCGTTCGATTCCAATTCGTCTAAAAGCTCTTGAGAAATCTTCACCTTTTGCTTTCTACTTGGCATGTTCAATTTTATTTGTTCTTCAGTATCATAAATAATGAAACTTAGCAAATTATCTCCTGAGTGCATGGTAAATAATTCTTTTAACTTTGAAATACGGGCTTCTTGCAAATCGGATATCTGCAATTGAATGGATAACTTTTTGGCATAAGTATCCATAACATCATGCAGCAATTGAAAATTATTAAACTGCATTCTTGGCTCGCTTTTAGTTCCTGTTTCCCTATTCACCCAACCTTCACGAACAAACATCTTGACATAAACAAAAGAGTTTTTAAGAAGGAAATGTCTGAATTTTAAATACTCCTCGCCAAAAATTCGGAACTCAAAACTATCGGTATAATCTTCAATAGTAAATAAAGCCCAACCTTTTCCTACTTTACTCACTCGATGCTGAACATCTGATACAACCCCACCAAAAGTAAGTTCTCTATTTATATAAGGTCCTAAATCTCTTAATAAAGCCAAATTGGCATTACAAAAGGTTTTCATTTCTATTCTGAAATCGTCCAAGGGGTGACCGGAAATATAAATCCCGACCACTTCTTTTTCTCTTGCCAGTTTTTCCATGGTTCCCCATTCTTCGCAAGGTGGCACTAATGGTTCGGCTATCTGCACGTCGCTAGCTTCCCCAAACAAACTTACTTGTGCCGAATTTTCGTTTTCCTGGTGCTTGGCACCATATCTTATCGCTTTTTCCAGAAAAGTTATACCATCGCCATCGTCATGAAAATACTGTGCTCTATGTGTGTTATCAAAACCATCAAAACCGCCAGCCAAGGCTAAATTTTCAAAAGCTTTTTTATTGGCGGCCCTTAAATCAATGCGTTTTGCAAAATCGAAAATCGATTTATAATTACCATCTTTCCGGTTTTCAACAATGGTTTTTACGGCGCCATGT
>NZ_DATGNR010000004.1:0-76337 GCF_035306605.1 Xanthomarina sp.
TTAACAACTTACTTTTGCTTACAATTAACACTTAAAAATTAAATATTTGAATATGAAAAATCTTAGCAGATTATTGTTCGCAATGTTGCTTATGTTAAGTTATAGCAGCATTAATGCACAAGATGAAAACAATCCGTGGGCACTTAGCCTAGGAGTAAACGCAGTTGATTTCTATCCAACTGGAGAAAACGCTCCACTTGGTGAGTATTTTGATGAGTATTTTAATGCTCGTGATCACTGGAACATTCTACCTTCTTTGTCAAGCATATCAGCTTCAAAGTATCTTAGCAATGGTTTCTCTTTTGGAGTAACTGGATCTATCAACAAAATTGAGAAAATGGGAGATTCTGAAGTAAGCGGTTTAACTTACTACGGAGTTGATGGAACTGTGAAATATAGTTTCGCAAAATTAATTAATTCTAAAGTTGTAGAGCCTTTCCTAGGAGTAGGTGGTGGTTACACTTGGGTTGATGACATCGGAGCAGGAACTCTTAATGGTGCTTTAGGTTTTAACATTTGGATTTCAGAAAATGTTGGAATTACATTGCAAAGTACTTACAAACACGCGTTTGAAGATTACTTAGCTACACACTTCCAACACTATGCAGGTTTCACATTTAAGTTTGGTGGAAAAGACACTGACGGAGATGGAATCTACGATAAAGATGATGCTTGTCCAGAAGTTGCTGGTTTAGCAGAATTCAATGGTTGTCCTGATACTGACGGAGATGGTATCGAAGATAGTAAAGACGAATGTCCAAACGAACCAGGTTTAGCTGAGTTTAACGGATGTCCTGATACTGACGGAGATGGTATTCCAGATCATTTAGATGATTGTCCTACTGTTGCAGGTAAAAAAGAATTAAACGGTTGTCCAGATGCTGATGGTGATGGTGTTGCTGATCATTTAGACGAATGTCCAAATGAAGCAGGTCCTGCTGCAAACAAAGGATGTCCTTGGCCAGATAGAGATGGCGATGGTGTTGCTGATAAAGATGATCAGTGTCCAGACGTTAAAGGAACTGTTGCAAACAACGGTTGTCCTGAAGTAACTGAAGAAGTTAAAAAAGCTTTAAATGCTTACGCTAAAACAATCTTATTCGATACTGGTAAATCTACTATTAAAGCACAATCAGCTGAAGTATTAGGAAATATCATTGATATCTTAAAAGAATATTCAAATGCTAAATTTAGCATTGAAGGTCACACTGATAGTGTAGGTAGCGATGCTCTTAACATGAAGTTATCTAAAGAAAGAGCTAGTTCTGTAATGAACTACTTAATCACTAACGGAGTAGCTTCTAGCAGACTTTCAAGCGAAGGTTACGGTGAGTCTAGACCAATAGATTCTAACAAAACTGCTGCTGGAAGAGCAAACAACAGAAGAGTTGAAATTAACTTAGTAAAATAAGTTAAACACAAACATAAAATAGTTTTAAAAACGCCCCGTTTATTCGGGGCGTTTTTTATTTTTAGGGTATGACAACATTTATTCACGAGGTACTAAATACACTTCAACAGAAGGGAGAAGATATTTCTAGCCTAACCTTTGTTTTACCAAGTAAAAGAGCAGGGGTTTTTCTTAAAAACCAGATTCCACAAGTGTGGAAGAAAACCGTCTTTTCGCCAGAAATTTTAAGTATTGAAGAGTTTACTAGCAACTTGTCTCAATTGAAAGCTGTTTCTAATACAGAGTTGCTTTTCGAGTTTTATACAGTTTATATTAAGTTAACCCCAAATTCAGATCAGGATAGTTTTGAATCTTTTTCTAAATGGGCACAACTGATTGTGCAGGACTTTAATGAAATTGATAGATATTTAATTCCACAAAAGGAAATATTCAACTATTTAAGCGCCATACAAGATATAAACCACTGGTCGCTTCAGGAAAATAAAACGGAATTCGTAAAAAAATATTTGGCTTTTTGGAATAAATTATACAACTATTATAACCACTTTACTGAATACTTAACCAGTAAGAATATGGGTTATCAAGGCCTAATTTATCGTGAAGCCGTTAACAATATTGAAGATTATATCCAAAACAGTGCAAATAAGAAATTAGTTTTTCTTGGGTTTAATGCCTTAAATAAAGCGGAAGAAACCATTATTCAAGAATTGCTTCAAAATGGTTTGGCAGAGATATATTGGGATATGGAGCAGAGTTTCTTCAACAACCCAATGCACGATGCTGGATTATTCACCAGACACTATAAAAAAACCTGGAGTTATTTTAAAACAAATCCATTTAATTGGATAACCAATAATTATAAAAAGGATAAACAAATTTCTGTCTATGGAGTACCTAAAAATATAGGCCAAGCCAAGCAAATAGGTGCAATTCTGGATAACATTACCAAAACAGAACAAAACTTAAGTAAAACAGCCATAGTATTAGGAGATGAAACTTTACTGCTTCCTATATTAAATTCCTTACCAAATGCAGTAGATGCGCTTAATATAACCATGGGTCTGCCACTTAATTCGGTTCCCTTGGCCACCTTATTTGAAAAACTGTTTTATCTTCATAAAGATGCTAATAAAACCTTTTACTACAAGGATGTTATTGCTATTCTTTCACATCAAAATATCAGTCCCCTTTTTGAATTAAATCAAAAAACGAAAGTCACAGATATTATTGATACCATAAAGAAAAACAATTTAGTGTACCTAAGTGTTCAACAAATTAAAGAGCTCTCAAAGCCTTTTGAAGATGTTGTGGAGGTGCTTTTCGGATATTGGGATAACGACGCGGATGTAGCCTTAAAACAGACGCAAAAACTTATCTTAATTATAAAGAAATATCTGGATAGGGATAAAAATCAGAATTTATTAAACCTTGAGTATTTGTATAGGTTTAACGAGTTGTTTAACGAGCTAACTAGACTCCATACTAAATATCCATATTTAAAAACAACACTAACACTTTTTGAGGTTTATAAAAATCTTTTGAGTACAGATACCTTAGATTTCAAAGGAGAACCTTTGCGAGGTTTGCAAGTGATGGGGATGTTGGAGTCTCGGGTACTGGATTTTGAAACCGTAATTATATCCTCGGTAAACGAGGGAGTTTTGCCTTCAGGAAAAAGCAATAATTCGTTTATTCCTTTCGATGTTAAATTGCAATATAATTTGCCAACCTATAAAGAAAAGGACGCCGTTTATTCTTATCATTTTTACAGATTAATTCAACGCGCAAAAAATATTCATATTCTTTATAATACGGAAGCTGATGTTTTAAATGGAGGAGAAAGGAGTAGATTTATTACACAACTAGAGTTGGAAGGAATTCATAATATTTCACATAAAATAGTATTGCCAAACCTTAGTTTGCCACAAGTTGAGATTAATCGGGTACAGAAAAGCCAAGCTGTTATAGAACGTCTTAAGGAGATTGCGAAGAAAGGTTTTTCTCCTTCATCCTTAACAAACTACATTAGAAACCCGATAGATTTTTACAATCAAAAGGTTTTAAAAATTTCCGAATACGAAGAGGTCGAGGAGACTGTTGCTGCCAATACTTTGGGAACAGTTATCCATAATACTTTAGAGGATTTTTATAAGCCATTTGAAGGGGAGTTTATTACCCCGGAAATTGTTAGTAAAATGAAAACCTTAGTGCATGACCAAGTAACCTATCATTTTAAAGAACTTTATAAAGAAGGAGATATTACAAAAGGTAGAAACTTGATTGTTTTTGAAATTGCAAAACGTTACATAGATAACTTCTTAAACTTGGAAATCCAAGATTTAAAAGCGGGTAATGAGATAAAAATTCTTGCTATTGAAGCCGACAATCATGTTGAACTAAAGATTAGTGAATTGGATTTTCCGGTTTTTCTAACAGGGAAAGTGGATAGGGTAGACCAATACAATGGTACGACTAGAATTATCGATTATAAAACAGGAAAAGTGGCTCAGAATCAAGTAGAGGTTATCAATTGGGATGAACTAACTACAGATTACACAAAATACAGCAAATCTTTCCAAGTGCTAAGTTATGCTTATGCCATGTTTAATAAGGGAACTGTTGATCTCCCATTGGAAGCTGGAGTGATTTCATTTAAAAATTTGGGTTCCGGATTTTTAAAGTTTGCTAAAAAAGAAAGTGCTCACGATAAAAATAAAAACACGGCGATATCGGCCGATATTTTGCAGGCTTTTGAAGCGGAATTAAAAACTTTAATTTTGGAAATTTGTAATCCAGAAATTGATTTTATAGAAAAGGAAATTGTATGATACTAAAAAACCAGGTTTTATATAGAAATGGAATAAAACCAATAGTTTGGGACGCATATTTCAATAAAACAGGGAGTCCGAAACCTTTGGTTGTTTTTTGTCATGGTTACAAAGGATTTAAAGATTGGGGATGTTGGGATTTGGTTGCTGAAAATTATAGATCTAAAAATTTCTTTTTCGTGAAGTTTAACTTTTCACACAATGGAGGAACCGTTCAACAACCTATAGATTTTCCAGATTTAGAGGCATTCGCCGAAAATAATTATAGCAAAGAGCTTAATGATTTAGGTGATATTTTAAACTATTTACTTTCAGATGACCATCCAAACCATAATGAAATTAATAAAAAGAGTATCACGCTTATAGGTCATTCAAGAGGTGGTGGAATTGCTACTATTTTTGCCTCTGAAGATTCAAGGATAGGAAATTTAATTACTTGGGCCAGTGTTTGCGATTTCGCTAAAAGAACTTCCACAATTGGAGATTTAGAACAATGGAAAAAAGATGGCGTTAAATATGTACTAAATGGACGAACCAATCAACAAATGCCTCATAACTATCAATTTTATGAAGATTTTAAAGCGAATGAAACGCGATTGAGTATAGAATTGGCCACCAAGAAAATTAAAGTTCCACATCTTATTATACATGGAAAGGAAGATCCATCTGTTTCTTTTGATGAAGCTAAATCTTTAGCAGCTTGGAACCCTAGTAGCATATTAATGCCTATTGAAAATACCAACCATGTTTTTGATTCGAAACATCCCTGGCAAGAAAATCAACTTCCAAAAAGGTTAAAGGACGTGGTAGATAAAAGCATGGATTTTATAAAATAAAAAACGCCTTTATAAGATATAAAGACGTTTTTGTAATTTGTGGAGAATATCGGATTCGAACCGATGGCCTCTACGCTGCCAGCGTAGCGCTCTAGCCAACTGAGCTAATCCCCCAAACTATCCTTTAGCACCATAGATTAAAATGGTGGCGGTAAAGATAGTACTTTTTTATAAACAGAACTGAAATTATTTTAAACCACTTAAAACTAATACAGGTAACGTATTACTGTGGAAATCTTTCTTCAAAATAGTGTTCTTTTCCCAAAGCTTGCTGAAGAATCCGCGCTTGCGTCTTACAACACACAATAAGTCTGGATCATTTTCTTTGTAGTGCTCTAAAACCCCTTGGAAGGTGGTTGCGCTATCAGAGTAGGTGGTATTTGTGATTATAGATGATAAATTTTCAGCTATTTCAAAATCACCTTCATTATGAAATGGTGTTCTTACCAATAATAAATTCACTATGGACTTAAATTGATCCTTAATTTGTAATAATGGCACTAAGGCTTCATCTTTTTTAATAACGGCAGATTTTAAGGCCATCAGAATATAAATAATTGGCTTATAAACATAGCCTTCAGGAACTATCAGTGCAGGAATATTGGTTTGCTTTATAATTTTACCAGAGGTTTTTCCTAAATAAACTTCTTCTCGAACAGAATTTGTTCTTGGTTCTAATAAAATCAAATCAATGTTTAAAGATTTAGCTTTTAACTCTAAAGTCTCCACCAACTTGCCTTTATACGTTTTAATATATATTTCAACACCTTTAGTGTCTACTTTAGCAACATGAGCCTTTAAAAACTCTAAACTTTCACGTTCTAAAATTTCATCTACTTTTATTATAGTTCCGGCCTTTGTGTATACATTGTAAACTTGTACAACAAATAATTTTGCGCCAAAAGCTCTTGCAAAATCTACGGCATATTGTAAATGGCTTACGGCATTTGGAGATGAACCAACTGGGACTAATATATTCTTCATAATCAATTAATAAAAATTAAATTTATAGGATAATTTTGTGCAAAAGTAAACATTATATATGATTCGGTTAGCTACTTATAAGGAAATTGACAGCATTTTGGCTGTAACTATAGCCTGTGCTGTCTCTATGAAGAATGCTGGTGTTTTTCAGTGGAATGAAGATTATCCAAATAAAGAGGTTTTTAGCAAGGATGTATTAAGAAGTGAGTTGTATGTTTTAGAGGTTCAGTCCGAAGTTGTAGGCTGTATAGTTATCTCCACGTTTATGGACGAGGAGTATATTCCTATTAAATGGTTAACCCCAAATAGTAATAATATCTATATTCATAGGTTGGCCGTTCATCCAAGAATGCAAGGTAAGGGATATGCTAGAAAACTTATGGACTTTGCAGAAACTCACGCCAAAGAAAATTATTGCACATCTATTAGATTGGATACTTTTTCTAAAAATCAACGTAATCAAAAATTTTACGAACTTCGCAATTATAAACACGTTGGAGAAATTCACTTTCCAAACCAAAGTGAATTCCCATTCTATTGTTACGAGTTAGTCCTGTGAGTACAAACATAAGTTTAAAACATATTAATAAATTGGCAATTCCTGCTCTTATAGCTGGGGTGTCGGAACCTATTTTATCCTTAACTGATACAGCCATCGTTGGGAATATAGATGTAAATGCTACAGAATCTTTGGCCGCTGTAGGTATTGTTGGAGCCTTCATTTCTATGTTAATTTGGGTTCTGGGTCAAACTAGAAGTGCTATTTCTTCTATCGTTTCGCAATATGTTGGTGCTAATAATTTAGATAAAGTAAAAAACTTACCGGCTCAAGCTATTTTTATAATTACCTCCTTCAGTATTTTGATAATATTGGTTACTTATCCTTTGGCTGAAGAGATATTTAAACTTTATAATGCATCCAACCTTATTCTAGATTACAGTGTTTCTTATTATAAAATACGAGTGTTTGGTTTCCCTTTCACCTTATTTACCATTGCGGTTTTTGGTACTTTTAGAGGTTTACAAAACACCTACTATCCCATGATCATTGCCATCGTTGGAGCCGCTTCAAATATTTTATTAGATGTTATTTTGGTATATGGTGTTGAGGGATATATTCCCGCTATGAATATACAAGGCGCTGCTTATGCTAGTGTCGTAGCACAATTTCTAATGGCTGTGTTATCTGCATATTATTTGTTGAAGAAAACACCTATTTCATTAAAACTAAACCTTCCATTTAATAAAGAAATAAAACGGTTTACAATAATGATATTGAATTTATTTGTCAGAACCTTAGCCTTAAATATTACACTATACTTTGCAAGTGCTTTTTCTACTAGTTATGGAAAACAGTACATTGCAGCATACACGATTGCTATTAATTTATGGTTTTTGGGCGCTTTTATTGTGGATGGATATGCGAGTGCCGGAAACATTTTGTCAGGAAAACTTTTAGGTGGTAAAGAATACAGTAAGCTTATTGGATTAAGTAATAAACTTATAAGGTATGGTGTTTATTTAGGATTGATTTTGGCTGTTTTAGGTAGCGTTTTCTATTATTCCATAGGAACCATTTTTACTAAAGAACCAGAAGTGTTGAAGGAGTTTTACAAAATATTTTGGATCGTTTTGGCCATGCAACCGCTTTGTGCTATAGCCTTTATTTTTGATGGAATGTTTAAAGGACTAGGGAAAATGAAGGATTTAAGAAATCTTTTACTTTTTTCAACGTTCTTGGTGTATGTGCCAATATTGTTTTGGTTAGACAGTTTAGATTTGAAACTTTATGCTATTTTTACAGCATTCACTTGTTGGATAATGGCTAGAGGCTTTCCGTTAATAATTAAATTTAGACGTGAATTTTTACCGCTTTCACAAAACGATTAACTTTAGCAAAAATATAAAAACATGTTTTCTATAATAACGTTACTTCAAGGAGTAGATATTAACGAAAAAATAAAAAATGCACCAGATAGCTCTTATGAAATTGGTGTGTTGATTGGAACTTTGTTGCCATTCGTATTCCTTGTAACTATTGCCTATTTGTTATATAGATATAATAAAAACCGAATAAATAAAGACTAATATGGATTTTTTAAGCTTTTTAAGTGGAAACGGATTGTTTCTAATTTTAGCAATTGTACTAATAATTATTTATGTGTATAACCGCAGAAAAAATCGCTAATCTAGCGAGTTTTTAACCAACCTGTAATACTCATTCTTTCTGTTTTTACAGGTTTTACCTCGTGTTCTATAATTTGACTTTCAAAAATAACTACACGTCCTGGAAACGGATAGATAACCTTTTCGGTTTCTTCTCCGTTTTCATTAAGGTATAATACCAATTCACCGCCATACTCTGGTTGCCAACCGTCCTCATTTAAATAACAAACAATAGAAAGTTTTCGTCTATCGTCGTTTTGAAAAGTGTCGATGTGTCTTTTATAAAAGGTTCCTTCCGGATATACGGCGTAATGGAATTCCTTATGTAAAATACCTAAAAAACAAGTTTTGTTTAAATAACCAACCAAATTGTTAATCTTATTGAAGAATATCATTTCGGCTTCATTGGCATGTTTTTCGTCTATCCATAAAATAACATCACCACGAATAGATTTTACAATAACTTCGTTTACACGATTTCCAATAGCTGCCTTCTTAAAAATATCTTCTTCATTTTTTTCAATCAAGGATTGTCTTAAAATTGCCACCTCTTCCATGCTAAAGAAATCTTCAACTAAACTATATTTTTTGGCTAAAATATCCTCAATAATTCGTTCATATTGAGGGTTTTCAGTAAAAGGTATTTCTTCAAAAAGTTGATTCATTTTATATAAAAAAATTAAAAAAGCCGGCAAATCTAATCTAAAAATCAATTGCTTTTACAAAACGCCTATCTTTGCAGGTATAATAAAGTTTACAATGAGTAAAATTAGAATCACAAAACAGTTTTCTTTCGAAACGGGTCACGCACTTTATGGCTACGATGGAAAGTGTAAGAATGTACATGGACACAGTTATAAATTGTCCGTAACAGTAATTGGAACACCAATATCAGATAAAGATAACGTTAAATACGGGATGGTTATTGATTTTGGTGATCTAAAAAAAATAGTAAAAACTGAAATCGTTGATGTTTTTGATCATGCTACTGTTTTTAATAAAAATACACCACACGTAGAATTAGCTAAAGAGCTTGCAGATAGAGATCATAGCGTGCTTTTAGTGGATTATCAGCCTACTAGTGAAATGATGGTTATTGATTTTGCTGAGAAAATTAAAAAACAATTACCAGATCATATTTCCTTATTTTCTCTAAGGCTACAGGAAACTGATACTAGTTTTGCAGAATGGTATGCTTCTGACAATTAGTTTTTAAGCTGAAGTATCTGTTGGATAGCTATTCCAATAGTTCATTCGTTAAATCGAGGCTAATTTATTTATATTTACTTCATGAATATTCCCAAAGGAAAAAAAATTTATTTCGCTTCCGATAATCACCTTGGAGCACCAACACCAGAACAATCTCTTCCTCGTGAAAAGAAATTTGTTTCTTGGTTAGATGATGTAAAACAAGATGCTGCTGCCATTTTTTTGATGGGAGACATGTTCGATTTTTGGTTTGAATATAAAACAGTGGTTCCAAAAGGGTTTACTAGAACCCTAGGTAAATTGGCAGAAATTAGCGATTCAGGAATTCCTATATATTACTTTGTTGGTAATCATGATCTTTGGATGAATGGTTATTTTGAAGAAGAATTGAATATACCTGTGTATCACCATCCGAAAGAATTCACTTTTAATGATAAGACCTTTTTCATTGGTCATGGCGATGGTTTAGGCCCGGGCGATAAAGGTTATAAACGTATGAAAAAAGTATTTACTAATCCACTTAGTAAATGGTTATTTCGTTGGTTACACCCAGATTTAGGTGTGAAGTTAGCCCAATATATGTCGGTTAAAAACAAACTGATTTCAGGAGATGAAGATGCTAAGTTCTTAGGGGAGGATAATGAGTGGTTGGTTCAATATTGCAAGAAAAAGCAAGAGGAAAAACATAGGGATTACTATGTGTTTGGCCACAGACATTTACCTTTGAATATTAACATAAGTGAAACATCTAAATACATCAATCTAGGCGATTGGATACACTATTATACTTATGGTGTTTTTGATGGGGAAACAATGGAGCTAAAGGAATATTAATTTGTTTTTCACTATATAACATCACATAGATGTATATCTTTTTAAAGAAATTTTAAACAAACAACTAGTTGGAATTTTCATGATCTTCAATATCCTTTGTTAAATCTAATTTTCTAAACGAAGGCGATACAATTCCGGTAGTAATTACTGTAATTAATGTCATAGTTCCACCAAAAACAACCGCAGTTACAGTTCCTAATAATTTAGCTGCAACCCCACTTTCAAAAGCACCAAGTTCATTTGAAGAGCCAACAAACATAGAGTTTACTGAAGATACTCTTCCTCGCATATGATCTGGAGTTTTTATTTGTAAAATAGTCTGACGAATAACCATAGAAACACCATCTGTAACACCACTAAAAAACAAGGCCACAACACTCACCCAAAAAATGGAAGAAAGTCCGAAAATAATTATACAGACTCCAAATCCGAAAATAGCTCCTAGCAATTTCATTCCTGCATTTTTACTTATTGGAATGTAAGCGGTAATCAACATAGTTAAAAAGGCTCCAACTGCTGGAGCGGCTCTTAAAACACCAAAACCTTCGCTTCCAACTTTTAAAATGTCTTGTGCAAAGATGGGTAAAAGTGCAATGGCTCCACCAAAAAGGACCGCAACCATATCCAATGTTAATGCACCAAGGATAGCTTTGGTTTTAAATACAAAAGTTAAACCTTCTTTTAAGCTTTGTAATACTGGCTCGCCAATTTTAGGATTTAAAATTGGCTTCTTTTTTATTTGAGTTAATACAATTAAGGAAAACATTACAAAAGCAAACACAACACTTAATGACCAATGTACGCCAATAACACTGATTAAAATACCTGCGGTTGCAGGGCCCAATACAGATGCCATTTGCCAGGTTGAACTACTCCAGGTAGCAGCATTTGGATAAATTTTCTTCGGAACAATTAATGCAATTAGTGAAAAAATGGTTGGTCCGAAAAAAGACCGTAGAAATCCTCCAAAAAACACTAAGGCATAGATGCAATATAAAATGGTATTTGTGGACCAATCACTAACAATCCTTGGCCAAGTAAGTAAAAACAAGCCGAAACTAATTAATGAAAATAAGGCAATACAGAGAGCTAAGAGATTACGTTTTTCTCGTTGATCTACTATATGTCCCGCAAATAAAGCCATAGTAAAGGCCGGAATTATTTCCATAAGCCCAATAATACCAAGTGACAATGGGTTTTTTGTGATACTGTATACCTGCCATTCAATAATAATAAATTGCATGGACCAAGCAAAAACCAAGGCAAAACGTAGCAGTAGAAAAATATTAAATTCCTTAATTCTTAAAGCCGCGTACGGATCTCTTTTATTGGGGTTTTTCATATGGTCCAAGCTTTTCAATCTTGAATGTTTAGATTGAAGTTTAATATCGAACGTATATTATTCTCTAATATCTCTTAACTTCAATTGCAGTGATGTTCTGCCTTGCCAATGATTTTCGTCAATTGAATATACGGCCTTAAAAGGTTTCTTGTTTGAGATTATGGGGAGTTTTTCACCCAAACCAAAACCAATACAGACCAAGTTTTCAGCCCCTGTTTGTGTGGCTGTAAGTCGTAAGTGCTTGTCGTCTTCTCCAACACATTTCCCATATCCGGTATCTCTAATGTTTTCAGACATAAAAATAGGAGTCATATTTCCTGGTCCAAAGGGAGCGAACTGATTAATAATCCGCCATAATTTATCATTTACTTGATGTAAGTCTATCGTCAAATCAACCTTAATTTCTGGAAGGAGTAAGTGTTTCTCAATGCTGCGCGATACTTCATCTTCAAAAGCTTGTTTAAAAGCTTCGTAGTTTTCTTCTTTTAAAGTTAATCCAGCAGCATATTTATGTCCGCCAAATTGTTCAATATGTTCACTACATGCTTCCAAGGCATTGTATACGTCGAATCCAGAAACAGATCGTGCCGATGCAGCAAGTCTGTCGCCGCTTTTTGTAAATACCAAAGTCGGTCTGTAATAAGTTTCAATTAATCTAGATGCCACAATTCCAATCACACCTTTATGCCAACTTTCATGGTATACAACGGTTGTATAGCCCTCATGCTCTTGATTGTTTTCTATTTGCTGTAAAGCTTCTTCTGTAATGCGTTTGTCGGCTTCACGCCTGTCTGTGTTAAAAGCTTCAATTTCTTGAGCATAAGTTTGGGCTAAATCAAAATCGGTTTCGCTTAGTAAAGTCACGGCATAATTACCATGCTTCATACGCCCTGCAGCATTGATTCTTGGCGCAACGATAAAAACAACATCCGTAATGCTTAGGGTTTCTTTTTTTACCTGTTCTATAATGGCTTTAATGCCGGGCCTTGGATTGGTATTTATTACTTGCAATCCGAAATAAGCTAAAACCCTGTTTTCTCCTACAATGGGTACAATATCAGCTCCAATGGCTGTGGCAACTAAGTCTAAATATTCAATTAGCACGTCAACTGCTTGTCCTTCTCGTGAAGCCAAAGCTTGAATGAGTTTAAATCCAACACCGCAACCACATAGTTCTTTAAATGGGTAATTACAATCGTCTCGTTTTGGATCTAAAACTGCAATAGCCTTTGGAAGGTCATTTCCTGGTCTATGATGGTCGCAAATAATAAAATCAATGCCTTTTTCTTTAGCATAAGCAACTTTGTCAATAGCTTTTACACCACAATCTAAGGCAATTATTAGAGTGAAATCATTGTCGTGCGCAAAGTCGATTCCTTTGATAGATACGCCGTAACCTTCGTCGTACCTATCAGGGATGTAGGTGGCAACTTGTTCTGTTCTGGTTTTTAAATAGGTTGCCATTAAAGCAACTGAAGATGTGCCGTCTACATCGTAATCTCCAAATACCAAAATATTTTCTTTGCTTGATATAGCTTGTTCAATTCTTGCCACTGCTTTATCCATGTCTTTCATTAGAAATGGATCGTGTAAATGTTCTAAGCTTGGTCTGAAAAATGTTTTGGCATCTTCATAAGTTTCAATACCACGTTGTAACAATAAAGTGGCAACAACCTCATCAACTTGAAGTGCTTTCTTTAATGAAATGAGTTTATCTGCCTCAGGTTTGGGTTTAATGGTCCAACGCATAGAAAAAATTAAATTGTAAGTGCATAAAACACCTAAAGCAATAAGAAAGCTTTAAGTACGTATAAAATTAATCCACTCTTAACACTATAAACGCTATTTATTATGGTAGTGTATAGATGTTTTTACATTTGCAAATTTGCGAAACATCTCCATCACACCACAGTATTTTTCAATAGATAAATCCACAGCTTTTTTAATTTTCTTTTCGTCTAAATCTTCTCCATAGAAGTGGTATTCTAACGAAACTGTGTGGTAATATTTAGGGTGTTCTTCGGTTAGTTCTCCATAGGCGTCCATTCTAAAATCAGAAATTTTTACTTTCATTTTATCTAAAACAGATACCACATCTAAACCAGAACAACCTGCTAAGGAGGAAAGCATCATAGCCTTTGGACTTAAACCGGAATTATGACCTCCATGTTCAGGACTTGTGTCCATTAAAACTGTTTTACCATTCGGGTTATCAGATTCAAATTGCATGTTGCCTTTCCAGTGTGTCGTTACTTTATTTGTCATCTTTTTAAATTTAAGTTATGAGTTGCTAAAACACTTAAAGTTATTGCTCTAAATTTTAAATACTTATAATTTTAAAGAGCTTTAAGTCGTGTTTTCATCAAAAATACCAATAAATATTAAACTTTACTATTGAATTAGCTGTTAAGAAAGGGAAGATTTAGGAAGAATAATTAGTGTGAAATAATCGGCCAAAGTTTGATTTATTCACTAGGGGCTTTTGGGAATAGCCTTATTTTAAAATTGTAGCAATCCTTTTTTGTAGCTCAGGCAAAACTTCTTTTTCAAACCAAGGGTTTTTAGATAACCAAAACCGATTTCTTGGAGAAGGATGTGGTAAGGGCAAATAAAAAGGCAAATACTCCTTGTAGTTAGCTACGGTTTCTGTTAAGGTTCTTTTTGCTTTTTCTTTTAGGTAATATTTTTGCGAATACATACCAATTAAAATAATCAACTCGACATTTGGCATCTGATTCAATAATTCTTGATGCCATTGTGGAGCACATTCTGGTCTTGGAGGTAGATCGCCCGATTTTCCCTTTCCTGGATAGCAGAAACCCATTGGAACTAAGGCTATTTTAGATGCGTCGTAGAAATCCTTATCAGTGATATTTAACCACTTTCTTAACTGATTGCCGCTTGGGTCATCCCAAGGAACACCTGTTTTATGGACTTTTAGTCCTGGAGCTTGACCAATAATAATGATTTTAGAATCGGGATGTGCTGAAACAATTGGTCTTGGTCCAAGAGGAAGGTGTTCCTTGCAGATGGTACATTTTCTTATGTTTCGTAACAATTCTTTCATTAGGTCTAATTTTGTTACTTGGAACCAAGTTAGCGGTTATTTACGGCTTTCCCCCAACCACAATTACAATTTCACCTTTTGGAGGTTTATTAGTATAGTGTTCTAATACTTCTTTTGCTGTTCCTCTAATGGTTTCTTCGTAGAGCTTACTTAATTCACGCGAAACGGAAACCGGTCTGTCATCTCCAAAATATTCGCAAAAATGGCTAAGGGTTTTAATGAGCTTATGCGGACTTTCGTAAAAAATAATAGTTCTAGTTTCTTCGGCCAATAACAAAAGTCGGGTTTGACGTCCTTTTTTAACCGGTAAAAATCCTTCAAACACAAATTTATCGTTCGGCATTCCACTATTGACTAATGCAGGAACAAAAGCTGTAGCTCCAGGAAGACAATCTACTTCAATATTGTTTTCAATACAAGCACGAGTAAGCAAAAAACCAGGGTCGGAAATTGCTGGTGTTCCCGCATCGCTAATTAAAGCCATGGTTACTCCATTTTTTAACTTGTTCACCAAGCCTTCAACAGTTTTATGCTCGTTATGCATATGGTGTGATTGGGAAGGGGTTGAAATTTCAAAATGCTTTAACAGTTTTCCAGAGGTGCGTGTGTCTTCAGCCAAAATTAAATCGACTTCTTTTAAGACCTCAATAGCTCTAAAAGTCATGTCTTTTAGATTTCCTATAGGAGTTGGTACAATATAAAGTTTGCTCATAAATTTTTCCTAGGAAGATGGGAGTCTAATTAAATCTGCTTTCAAGAATTTCCATGAAACGAGTTTCGAACTCTTCCTTGTCTTTCCAATTATTATAATCTGGTTTAACCACATTCTGAATGAGGTTTGCCGCTTCTTCAAATGAAGATGAGGTGTTGATTTGAGAAATAACTCTATTATAGTCTGTGGTTTCACCATTGAAGAGGTGTTTAATAAACGCTAATTTATCGTTTAAACCAATATGCAATCCGCCACTTTT
This sequence comes from Xanthomarina sp., assembly GCF_035306605.1. Lineage (NCBI taxonomy): Bacteria > Pseudomonadati > Bacteroidota > Flavobacteriia > Flavobacteriales > Flavobacteriaceae > Xanthomarina > Xanthomarina sp. Next base: position 15,649 of record NZ_DATGNR010000004.1, read on the forward strand.
AAGTTTATCGTTTAATGATTTCTTTTGGGTGTCTATTTTGTTTTCACTAGTTACAGGTTCAAATTCAGGTATTTGATCAAATCCAGCCGTAATGACATCAAAATCGTCCTGATAAGTTTCCTTTTCAGCCGTTGCTTTTTCAAAAAGAATATCTACTTGTTGTGCTTCTTGTGGCATTTGTGCTACCATGTCTTTTATTTTCTCAATGGCAGGCTCCATAATATCTTCTTGTTCGTTCTCGTCTACGTTTACATAAGTTTTGTCTTCAAACTCTATAGTGTCACTTACTTTGTTATTAAATGCCATATCCAACATCCCAAAGAATGAAGAATCACTGCCAATAGTAGGTAGGTCTTTTTCAAAATTCTCTTTTGCAAACTTTAAAACAGTTAGTTTTTCGTACAGCGCAGCAACCTCTTTATGCATTTTATCTATATTGTCTTGGCCTTTTAACTTCAGAATTCGGTGAGCAATGCTCATTAATTCAGCTTCAAGTTTCTTTTTCATAACTTTTGATATTTAATCTATTTTATGCTTGTGATTTTTAATAAATTTACGCCACCTTTATACAAAACGAATTGTCGTTTTATTTTAGTGTTAAAATTACAAAATGTTTCTCGAAAATACAGTAAATCATAAAGAACAATTTGGTTGGATTGAAGTGATCTGTGGTTCCATGTTCTCAGGAAAGACGGAAGAATTAATCCGTAGACTTAAACGTGCGCAATTTGCTAGGCAAAAAGTAGAGATTTTCAAACCCTCTATTGATATACGTTACGATGAGGATATGGTGGTTTCTCACGACTCCAATGAAATTCGTTCCACTCCAGTACCTGCGGCTGCCAATATTCCTATTTTGGCCGATGGGTGTGATGTGGTTGGTATTGACGAAGCGCAGTTTTTTGATGATGAAATAGTTCGAGTATGTAATGATTTAGCCAACAAAGGAGTTCGAGTAATTGTTGCTGGATTGGATATGGATTTTAAAGGAAACCCCTTCGGCCCTATGCCTTACCTTATGGCAACAGCAGAGTATGTAACTAAAGTTCATGCTATTTGTACAAGAACAGGAAATTTGGCACAATTCAGTTATAGAAAATCTTCAAACGACAATTTGGTTTTATTAGGGGAAGTAGACGAGTATGAACCTTTAAGCCGTGGAGCTTATTACAAAGCCATGACCGTGGATAAAGTAAGAAACATGAAGGTGAAGGATGTCGAAGAAGTGTCTCCAAAATCTGAAAAGTAACATGTCTGAAACAAAAGAAACGACCCTTGAAATAGATTTAAAAGCATTACAACAAAACTTTAAATATCTAAAAACCCGAATCACCAAAGGCACCAAATTAATGGCGGTTGTAAAAGCTTATGCCTATGGTAGCGATTCTCAAGAAATTGCGGCTTATTTACAAGATTTAAATGTAGATTATTTTGCAGTAGCCTTTGCCAATGAAGGTGTTGCACTAAGAGATGCCGGAATTACTAAGCCAATTTTGGTTTTGCATCCCCAGCCAATAAATTATAAAACACTTATTGCACGTTGTTTAGAGCCAAGTTTGTACAACTTTAAAAGCTTTACTAAATTTTTAGAAGCGGCTTTAGAAGAGAAACAAAATAATTATCCAATACATATTAAATTCAATACAGGGCTTAATAGATTGGGTTTTGTTGAAACGGATATTGAAGAGATAAACAACAAGTTAAAAACAAACTCTTCGGTAAAAGTGAAATCTATTTTTTCTCATTTAGCAGCAAGCGAAGATTTAAATGAAAAGGAATTTACATTAAAACAAATAGCAGCTTTTGAGTCCATTTCAAATAGGTTTATTGATGTGGTAGGATACAAACCTATGCTTCATTTAAGTAATACCTCGGGAATATTAAACTATCCTCAAGCGCATTTAGATATGGTTAGAAGTGGTATTGGACTTTATGGTTTTGGGAATTCCGAAATAGAAGATGTTAACTTCACACCCATAGCGACTTTAAAATCTGTTATATCCCAAATTCATACCATTGAAAAGGGAGAAACAATTGGTTATAATAGAGCTTTTAAAAGCGAAAAATTAATGCAAACTGCAACCATTCCAATTGGTCATGCCGATGGTATTGGTAGGCAGTATGGAAACGGAAAGGGGTTTGTTACCATACATGGAAAACCAGCTTATATTGTTGGAAACGTGTGTATGGATATGATTATGGTAGACGTAACAGATATTGCTTGTAATGAAGGGGATGAGGTTGTAATTTTTGGAAAAGAACCAAATGCTTCACAATTTGCTGAACGAGTGAATTCTATATCTTACGAGATAATTACCGCAATTTCACAACGAGTTAAACGAATGGTTATTAAATAGTTTTGGTTTTAACTTTTTTTAATTAAATTCGTGTAAATACTAACTATTAAAAACACTAAAATATGTTAAAAGAATTTAAGGATTTTGCCATGAAAGGCAATTTAGTAGATATTGCTGTTGCTTTTGTAATGGGTGCTGCTTTCAATAAAGTTGTGGCTTCATTTACTGGAGGAATCGTTTCTCCATTAATTGGATTGATTTTCCAAGCAGACTTTAAAGATTTAAAATACGTAATTACTGAAGGCGTTGTAAACGACGCTGGAGAAGTTGCTGGAGAAGTTGCGGTTCTATACGGTGATTTCTTAACCAATGTAATTGATTTTGTAATTGTTGCATTTGTTATGTTTATGGTTATAAAAGGAGTTAATAAAATGAAGAAGAAAGAGGAAGATGCTCCTGCAGCACCAGCTGGACCTTCTCAAGAAGATTTATTAGCTGAGATTAGAGATTTATTAAAAAAGCAATAAATTATTTTAATAAAAAAGGAAGCAGCTTCAATTTTTTTGAAGCTGTTTTTTTTTATGCTTTTTTTAGAATGTTACCCTAAATTAATTTATAAATTTGCTTGTAAATTAAATAGGTCATGAAAGTAGCAATAGTAGGAGTAACAGGAATGGTTGGAGAGGTTATGTTGAAAGTTCTAGGAGAACGTCGCTTCCCAGTAACACAATTAATTCCAGTAGCTTCAGAGAAATCTGTTGGGAAAATTATTTCCTTTCAAAATAAAGATTATAAAGTGGTTTCTTTGGAAACAGCTGTAGCTATGCAACCTGATATAGCTTTGTTTTCAGCAGGCGGATCCACTTCTTCAGAGTGGGCTCCAAGATTTGCTGAGGTTGGAACTACGGTTATTGATAATTCATCATTTTGGAGGATGGATAGAAGTAAAAAACTGATCGTTCCAGAAATTAACGCCAACACACTTACTAAAGAAGATAAAATTATTGCCAGTCCAAACTGCTCAACCATACAAATGGTGATGGCTTTGGCTCCCCTTCATGAAAAATATAAAATCAAGCGTATTGTTGTTTCTACCTATCAATCTATTTCAGGTACAGGGGTAAAAGCTATCAAGCAGTTGGAAAACGAACTGGCTGGAATAAAGGGAGAAATGGCTTATCCATATCCAATTCATAAAAATGCATTACCTCATTGCGATGTGTTTTTGGACAATGGTTATACTAAAGAAGAAATGAAATTAGTTCAAGAAACCCAAAAAATCTTGGACGATAGAACGATTGCTGTTACCGCAACCGCTGTGCGAATTCCAACTTCTGGAGGACATAGCGAAGCGGTAAACGTGGAATTTGAAAACAATTTTGAAGTATCCGATATACGTATAATTTTAAATAATACCCCTGGGGTTGTAGTCCAAGATAATGTGGAGGTTAACACCTATCCTATGCCAATTTACGCAAATGGGAAAGACGATGTTTTTGTTGGGAGAATTCGTAGAGACGAATCGCAACCAAACACCTTAAATTTATGGATTGTTAGTGACAACCTTAGAAAAGGAGCAGCTACAAATACAGTTCAAATAGCGGAATATTTGATTGCTAATAAGCTTATTTAATAAATGCGACTTAAGTAAAAAAGTCATGTTTCTTTAAATGAAGGAACATGACTTTAAGAACTTAAAAAAATTAACACTTATTCTATAAGTTTACCACTGTTTTTGTGTGGTGCTTAGACCTTGATAAAGGAACACAGCATTTATACCCGTGCTCGGTAAAGTATTAGAATCATTAATAGATGTTGAAGAGTTGTAATAATTATACGATGTTCCAGAAATAGATTTTATACGCATGGTTTGGGACTGATAGATACCCAAGAATCCAGTATTTGTTGTTTGAGAATGACTTCCTTTTAAAACCATATAATTTTCTCCAATTATAGATGGTGGTAATGTGCCTCCAAGATCCATATATCCATCGGAAATGCTGGTGTTAGACTGTTTAGCCTTATTTGTAGTAACACCCAAATTAGAAGTATAATATTTAAAAGCAAAAACATAACTGTTATTTGGAATAGTCATCCCATTATTAATTGCTCCTGTAAAGGCTAAACTACTATCAGAACTAGTTTCTGATGAATCATATTCTGTATCACTAGTAGCTACCTTCGTAACGTTATTTAAACTAAATGCAAGTGTATTATATTCTGCAGCAGTAATAGAAATCCATTTTCCATCTGCTGCAGCTAAATAATTTCCTTTAGAAGTGGATAAAAAGGATGCTATATCGTCTAAATCGTTAAGATTAATAGTAGCCGTGGCACTAGTTGTGGAATTTAAATCAGCAATAGAAATTGTTGCACTGATAACGGGGTTGGTTTCAAAATCGAATAAAGTAGCATTAGCAACTTTTAATTCTCCGGTACTTGGGTTAATACCTAATGCGCCAGCGGGAGTTTGAAAGCTTATGCTAAAACTCAAGATGTTTTTGCTTACTGCTTGAATAGTTCCAACAACGGCTCCATCATTGGGGTTTTCATCAAAATTTGTTACTAAATTTTTTACATGTATTCCCTTGCTTTCTCCAGAATCATCGTTGCTACTACAATTATAAAGGCTCAAAAGAAAAATTGAGATAATTAAGAATCTTAATACTTTCATGGTATTTTGGTTAAATTGTTCATGTTTTAATAGATATATTTTAGAAAGGTTAACCCTTTGAAGAAAAGTATATAAATTGGAAGATGAATTAAAATGAATAACCTTGCCTAAACAATTAAAACTGTTTGAAAACAAGGTTGTTGTGATAATTAAAAGCCTGCCGTAGTAAGCAATTTCGAAATGCCTTAAAAAATCAAAAATGCTGCTTTGTCGGAATTACTGTATAGTTGGTATTGTTTTAGAAGATTTTGAATTAACTATAAGCCACTTTTCTTAAAATCCGAACCGCTTCTTTATAACGTTGGTAGCTTTCTTTACTATAAGCTTTTAAATAGGGTTTGGCCTCATTTAATTTGTCAATAGCTTCATGAAACAGATTGAAATAGCAGATAAGATAGGTCGCAGGTAGATTTTTTAAGTCCTGTTCCTCGTTCTTAGTTAATTTCAGTCCTTTTTTTAATTTTTCCAAAAGCGTGTTGTTGGCATTGTAAATATGATAAAGTGTTTTTATTTCAAATTGTGGCGCTTCAAAAATTAGGGTGGATTCTATTTGATAGTTCATATTGTTGGAAAAATGAATAATGGTTTCTTCTAAAGGATAATATTTATAAGAATTTTGAAACCCCAAACGCACATATTCAATAATTTTAAAGGAATCGTCGTCGTAATAAATAGATACTTCATCTAAAGTAGAATAAAACAGACGTACTTGTTCGTTTATTAGTTTGATATCAACACGTGAGTAAAAAACCTCGTCTTTAACCTGCTTTTTTTGTCCAGACCAACATAGAACGAAGTACTCTTTAAAGACTTTGTATTGTGGATTAAAATCTTTTCTCGTATTGAAAAAATCAAAAACACTGTCTAAAGTGTGCTCTGTATTGTTTTGTGAATTACTTTCAATAGCGGCCACTATACTGGAATTAACATCCTTTACTTCAGTGTCGAATATTTTAGGCATGCTGATGCTTCCATCCCTAAAAAACACCGAGCCTCCATAATACTTCCAGATGTTTTTTCGAAGTGAGGTGAGTTTCTCAATAGATCTTATAGTTACAAGTCCTACAACTTTATCGTCTGGTAAGTGCGGAAACGGGATGTTTTCATACTGCACAAGAGGCGGGTTGGATAAATAAGCATTGATGAGGTTTTGAATTTTACTATCGTCAAAAAAATCAACTCCAATAATATGGTTGTCCTCATCTTCAACCCCAATAACTATATAAGAATTATTTTTTGGGTTGCTGTTGGCAAGTGCACAAACATGTTTCAAAAACTTTGCCTTTCCTTCTTTTTGTCCAATATCAATCTCACGCTTTTTATCATAAAAGCTATTCTCATCGTTGTGAGCCAATAGGTTTTTTATGAGTAAGCGTTTGTTAATCATAACAGTTTCTTGTAAAGGCAGGGGCTTATTAATTAAATTCCTTTTTTACTATAGTCGATGAAGCTTGAGCGGTTGGAAACACCAATAAATCTGCAATATTCACATGCGAAGGTCTGCTAATAGTAAAATATATAATTTCGGCTATATCCTGTGGTTGTAGTGCTTGATATCCTTTATAAACATTGTCGGCTTGGCTAGCACCTTTAAAGCGAACTTGAGAGAACTCGGTTTCAACCAACCCCGGATTTATAGCACTTACCTTTATACCAAATTCGTTTAAATCAATTCGCATTCCCTCGGTAATGGCAAGTACAGCATGTTTGCTAGCGCAATACACATTTCCTTTCGGATACACTTCTTTTCCAGCCGAGGAACCAATATTGATTATATGTCCAGTTTTGCGTTCTGTCATTTGAGGAATTACGGCTTTGCTTACATATAATAGGCCTTTCACATTAATATCCATCATGGCATCCCAATCTTCTAAATTTCCAGTTTGAACTGGATCTAAACCATGAGCATTTCCAGCATTGTTTATTAAAATGTCGATGTCTTTAAAATCTGCTGGTAATGAAGCTATGGCTTCCATAACAGCTTGCTTGTCTCGAACATCAAAATTTAATATTTGGACATCCGTTTGTTTACTTAAAGCTTTTTGTATGATTTGTAAACGCTCTAGTCGTCTTCCGCAAAGGATTAATCGAATACCGTATTTGGCAAATTCATGGGCGGTAGCTCGGCCAATTCCACTTGTAGCTCCAGTTATTAAGGCAGTTTTTTTCATATGTACTATCCACTAAGGGAAAAATTCTTTCTAATTATTATTCGGTTTAGTAATTTATCTATAAAAATACTTATTCATGCTTAAATATTATAAGTATATATTAAATAATTATTCTAGATAGGAGTGTCATGAAGTAGATTGTAATTTATAGATAGAAACCTTTAACAAAACTTTATCTATTTAAGAGGCGACCCTCTTGTTATCTGTAAAACAACTGGTTGTGTTGTTTTAAAAGCCAGATTAGTTGACTTTTATCCTTAATTGAGGTAGGTTTTGGATTATGTAAAAATCTAGAGGGTGTTAATGAAACGTATATGATAATGAACCCATAAAACACATTTATATGAAATCAGGAAAAAAGATTAAAATTTTTATTTTATCAATACTAGCGATTACATTCTTTAATTGTAGCGATAATGACGACAATAACAGTTCAGTAGAAGGAACATCTAAAATATCAGTTAAATTAATGGATAATCCTGGAGATTATGACCATGTTTTTATTGATGTTGTTGATGTTAAAGTTAAGGTTAACGATGCAAATGATGACGAAAATGGTTGGGTAAGTTTAAACGCAATTAATACAGGTGTTTACGATTTATTAGAGCTAACAGGTGGAATAAACGTACTACTTGTGGACGATTTCCAAATTCCTTCGGGAACCTTAAATCAAATTAGATTAGTGCTTGGAGAGAACAACACGATTGTTATGGATGGAGTTACTTATCCGTTGAACACACCAAGTGCGCAGCAATCTGGTTTAAAAATTAAAGTAAACGAAACATTAGTTCCTAATATCCATTACACATTTTTGTTGGACTTTGATGTAGATGAGTCTATTGTGGTAGCAGGAAATTCAGGAAACATAAATTTAAAACCTGTTATTAGAGCAAGTGTTGAAGCTAATTCCGGTGCTTTAAGCGGTACAGTTACTCCAGCAGATTATCAAACGGAAGTAACAGTTAGTAATGGACTTGTAACAGCTTCAGCATATACAGATGCTACTGGAAAATTTACTGTAGTAGGTTTGCCTGAAGGAATGTATACTGTTGTAGTAACTCCAGATCCTGCTTCAACTTATGAAGGATTAATTATTGAAGACGTTGAAATTTCCGTTGGACAAACTTTAGACTTAGGAGTCATTACTTTGAATTAGAAAAACGGTTTTTTTAAATATTTGTTAAAAGAGCGGCACTATTAGTGCCGCTCTTTTATTTTTAACCAATTATTAACAGCAATCAAGCAAAAATTTTAACAATTTGCATCACTTGAAAAAGGATATGATTTTTCGAGCCGTAAAAAAAATAAAATAATGGAAGATACCAGTACAATTGATATTAAGTCAATTAACGAGAAGATTGAAAAAGAAAGTGCTTTTGTTGATTTACTTACTTTAGAAATGAATAAAGTAATCATAGGCCAAAAACACATGGTTGAAAGATTGCTTATTGGTTTGCTTGGTCAAGGACATATTTTATTAGAAGGTGTACCTGGATTGGCAAAAACTTTAGCTATTAATACACTTGCTCAGGCTGTTCACGGTAGTTTTAGTAGAATCCAGTTTACTCCAGATTTATTGCCAGCCGACGTAACAGGAACCTTAATCTACAACATGAAGCAAAACGACTTCACTATTAAAAAAGGACCTATTTTCGCAAATTTCGTGCTAGCTGATGAGATTAACAGAGCGCCTGCAAAAGTACAGTCGGCGTTATTGGAGGCCATGCAAGAAAAACAAATAACTATTGGTGATGAAACTTTTGTTTTAGATAAGCCGTTTTTGGTAATGGCCACCATGAACCCAGTGGAGCAGGAAGGAACATATCCGTTGCCAGAAGCTCAAGTGGACCGTTTTATGCTGAAAACAGTTATAGAATATCCAAAACTAGAGGATGAACAATTAATTGTTAGAGCCAATTTAAAAGGCGCTTACGAAAAAGTAAATCCTGTGGTTTCAGTAGAGCAAATTTTAAATGCTCAAAAAGTCGTTCGTGAAGTGTATATGGACGAAAAAATTGAAAAATATATCTTGGATATTGTCTTTGCTACACGTTTTCCAGAAAAATATAATCTTGCCGAATTAAAACCTTTAATTTCTTTTGGGGCCTCACCGCGTGGAAGTATTAACATGGCAACAGCCGCTAAATGTTACGCCTTTATTAAACGTCGTGGGTATGTAATTCCAGAAGATGTTCGTGCAGTGGTTTACGATGTGCTTCGCCATAGAATTGGAATTACTTACGAAGCTGAAGCAGAAAACATAACCTCTGTGGATATCATCAACAAAATTGTAAATCAGATTGAGGTACCGTAATTAAGTTCCCTGTATTCAGTGGTAAATTATCGGTTTGCTTCCATCTGAATACTTAAAAACTTAATGCTGTTAACTGTTTACTGATACAATGGATACTAAAGAATTACTAAAAAAAGTACGTAAAATTGAGATCAAGACACGCCGTTTGTCTGATCATATTTTTGGAGGAGAATACCATTCTACCTTCAAAGGGCGTGGTATGACTTTTTCTGAAGTAAGAAAGTATCAATACGGTGATGATGTTAGAAATATTGATTGGAACGTCACCGCTAGGTACAGTGAACCTCATATTAAAGTTTTCGAAGAAGAGCGCGAGCTAACCATGATGCTTGTGGTAGATGTTTCGGGTTCTGGATTCTTTGGGACACAAGACCAATTTAAAAATGAAATTGTTACTGAAATTGCGGCTACCTTGGCATTTTCAGCTACTCAAAATAATGATAAAATAGGCTTGATTCTATTTTCAGATAAGATAGAATTATATATTCCACCTAAAAAAGGACGCTCGCACGTACTACGTATTATTCGCGAGTTAATTGAATTTAAGCCTCAAAGTAAAAAAACGGATATTGCTCAAGCTTTAAAATTCTTGTCCAACGTAATGAAGAAAAAGGCCATTGTGTTCCTTTTAAGCGATTTTATAGCTGACGATTATAAGCAAACCTTGAAAATTGTTGCAGGAAGACACGACCTTACAGGAATTAGAGTATACGACAAAAGTGAAGAAGCAATTCCTAATTTAGGAGTGGTACAAATGCAAGATGGAGAAACTGGCGAGTCTATTCTGGTAAACACATCGTCAAAATCTGTTAGACAGAATTACAGCAAATTCTATCAAGAGAAAGTGGCATATTTTAAAGATAGTTTCAGTAAATCTGGAGCAGGTTCCTTAGATTGTCGCGTAGACGAAAGTTATGTTAGAAAGCTATTGGGATATTTTAAAAGAAGAAGCTAAAAGATTAACGATTTATGATTAACGATTTTAGATATAAGAAATGTTCTAGTTCAAGCTTTAATCATAAAGCTTTGAGCCTGTTTTCTGTGTTCTTTGTTTTTTGTTCTTTCGTTTCTTTTTCGCAAGACATTTCAACTTCCGTAGACTCCACAGCCATTAAAATTGGCGAACAGATAATTTATAATATTGAGGTGGAGGTAGATTCATTAGACTTGGTGGTTTTTCCGGAAGGCCAAACCTTTTTACCTCTAGAAATGATTGAATCTTTTGAAGTAGACACCACAAAAAAAGACACCAAATTTCTTCTTGTAAAAAAATACGGTTTAACGCAGTTCGATTCCGGTAAATATGCGATTCCAAGACAAAAAGTTCTTATTGGAGATAAAGCCTTTTTTACAGATTCGTTAAAAGTTATTGTAAATTCTATTGAAGTAGATTCAACCAAACAAGGTTTATACGATATTAAACCAATTATAAAAGTTGAAAAAACGTCGGGAGGTTGGTGGAAAACCCTAGCACTAATAATTGGAATTTTAATTGTAGTTGGAGCTTTGTTGTATTGGTTTATATGGCGAAAAAAACCATTAACCGAAGAAGAGGAAATTGCCTTATTACCTCCTTATGAAAGAGCCAAATTAGCTTTAAAAAAGTTAGACGAAAGTAACTATTTAGAAAACGCCGAACTGAAAGAATACTATTCAGAGCTAACCCTTGCTATTAGAAGATATATAGATGAAAAAGTGTACGATCGTGCCTTGGAAAGTACCACAGATGAACTGATTTCAAGATTGAATCTTTTAAAAGAAGGCAATCAAATAGATTTAAGTACAGAAACGCTTAAAAATTTAGAGAGTATTTTTAAACGTGCCGATTTGGTGAAATTCGCTAAATCTGCTCCTGATATTGAGTTGGCTAAATTAGATAGAAATACTATTGATATAGAATTAGACCACGTTAAAGAAGTGCTTCCAGAACCAACTGAAGAAGAAAAACTTCTAGACGAACAATATAAAACAGAACAACTACGTAAAAAGAAACGTAGAAAAATAGTTGTAACAAGTCTAGTAGCCGTTTTAGTATTGATAGCTGTTTTTGTAGGTTTTGGAATGAAATATGGCTTTGGATATGTAACCGATACCATCCTTGGTAATGAAAGTAAAGAGTTGTTAGAAGGAAAATGGGTGCGAAGTGAGTATGGTGTGCCACCAATAGATATTTCTACTCCTGTGGTATTAAAACGTGAGAATCCAACGGTTTCAGAAGAAATTAAAACGCAGGTAAAAACTTCAGCTTTTAGTTATGGTTCAATACAAGACAATATTCATATTAATGTAAGTACTACAACCTTTGAAAATCAAGGTCAAGATGCTGAAAAGAAAGATATCGATTTACAAATAGTTGCTGCTGAAGCTATCAATAATCTTGAAAGAAATGGGGTTGCTGATATTTTTGTAAAACAAGAAGAATACTCAACACCAAATGGCGCACAAGGATTAAAAACCTTTGGTACATTAAATATTCCAAAATCTAATTCTGATGGTTATTATGAAGGAAATTATGTGTTGCTCCAATTTGTGTCAGAAAATAAAGTGGTATTGCAACAAATTTTACTGATTTGGAAAACAGGGGATACCTATGCAGAACAAATTTCTGAAAGAGTTATTAATTCAATAGAGCTTAAAAAAACAGATCAATAATGTTTGAAGGAATTGAATTTGTAAATAAAGAATATTTCTGGTTGTTTTTATTACTGCCTATAGCTCTGCTTTGGTATATATTTAAATTCAGTAAACAAACGGCCGAGCTAAAAATATCTAGTTTAAAAGGTTTTAAAACTAGGAGTTCAATTTTACCAAAATTAAAACATGCTCTTTTTGTTATACGCTTGTTGGTCCTAGCCTTAATAATTACGGCCTTAGCCAGACCTCGTACAGTTGATGTGTCCACAAGAACAAAAACCACACGAGGAATAGACATTGTTATGGCTATAGACGTTTCAGCTAGTATGTTGGCAAAAGACTTAAAACCAAACAGACTTGAAGCCTTAAAAGTGGTAGCAGCACAGTTTATAAAAGACAGACCTAACGATAGAATTGGACTGGTTGAATACGCAGGAGAGAGTTACACAAAAACACCAATTACTAGCGATAAAGCTTTAGTGCTTCGCGCTTTGAACGATATAAAATACACCACGACTATTGAAGGGGGTACAGCCATTGGAATGGGTTTGGCAACTTCAGTAAACCGGTTAAAAGATAGCCAGGCTAAAAGTAAAATTATTATCCTGCTCACGGACGGGGTTAATAATTCAGGATTTATTGAGCCTAGAACAGCTAGTGAATTGGCTGTAGAGTTTGGTATAAAAACATATACCATCGGACTAGGAACAAATGGGATGGCTTTAACTCCAATGGCAATATTGCCAAACGGAGATTTTCAATACGGTAGGGCACAAGTGGAAATTGACGAAAAATTGTTAAAGGAAATAGCCGATGTTACAGGTGGAAAATATTTCAGAGCCACCGATAATAAGAAGTTAGCCGAAATTTACGAGGAAATCAATACCCTGGAAAAAACAGACATTGAAGAATTTAAATATTACAATTACCAAGAAAAATTTAGACCTCTAGTTTTATTAGCAGGGATTTTATTGCTATTTGAATTGTTATTGAGGTTTACCGTTTTCAGAAGTTTTGTGTAATAGCGACCAGTTGTTTTCCATCTTGTCCAAAGAAACTAAACAACGGCTCTTTAAGAAATTAAATAAGAAAAGGAATACTAGCTAACAAGAAAGTTATGTTAGTTTAATGTTGGAATTTTTATAAAAATGTATCAATTAGAAGAAAAAATATGGTTTTGGGTATTAGCGGTTATTCCAGTAATAATCCTATTCTTTTTGGTGCTTCAACTATGGAAACGCCAAACCCAAAAGAAATTTGCCGATAAGGAACTTCTAAAAAGACTGAGTCCAAATCAATCTCTTTTTAAAAGTATTTTAAAACTAAGCATTATTTGCTTGGCTATAGCTTCTTTATCTATAGCCTTGGTAAATCCCAAGGTTGGTACAAAACTAGAAACGGTAAAACGTGAAGGGGTAGATATTGTTTTTGCTATTGACGTTTCAAAAAGTATGTTGGCCGAAGATATTGAGCCAAACAGATTAGATAAAACCAAACAATTGGTAACCCAAATCATTAATAATTTGGCTAGCGATCGAGTTGGAATTATTGCTTATGCTGGAAAAGCCTTCCCGCAATTACCAATTACTACAGACTATGCCGCTGCAAAAATGTTCTTGCAGAATATGAATACAGATATGATATCCTCCCAGGGAACAGCCATCAGCGAAGCCATAGAACTATCGAAAACTTATTTTGACGATGAGGAGCAAACCAATCGGGTATTAATTATTATTTCTGATGGTGAAGATCATGAAGAAGGTGCTGTAAAAACGGCAAGAGAAGCCTATGACGAAGGTATTAGGATTTTTACAATTGGAGTGGGGCAAACTAAGGGAGGCCCAATTCCTATTAAGCGTAATGGAATAATTTCAAGCTATAAAAAAGATTCTAACGGCGAAACGGTGATTACACGATTAGACGAAGAAAACTTAATAGCCATTGCTAATGAGGCAGATGGTCTATATATTAACGGACGAAATACCAATGAGGTAGTTGAAACCGTTCGAGATGTTTTAAATAAAATGGATAAAACCGAATTTGAATCGAAACAATTTGCCGATTTTAAAGACCAATTTCAATGGTTTTTAGCCTTTGCCCTGGCGCTTTTATTCATAGACATCTTTTTATTAGACAGAAAAACATCGTGGCTAAAGAAGCTAAATTTATTCAACGAGAACTTATAATTGTGTCATTTTTAGTAGTTCTACCTAACTAACAAATTTTATAAAACCTTTAACTATCAAGCGTGTATCCGTTTTATATCTTAGAGGTTGCTAAAAAAGAGATTAGAATTTAAATGAAATATGTATTTGTTTATATATTGACCTTCATATCTGTTTCCAGCTTTGCCCAAGATAATGGTAAAGACAAGGAGGCTTTATTGGCTTTGAAAAAGGCGAATAATTATGTGTATGAAGGCAATGAAAAAGTTAACGACGATTTTGTTGCTGCAGAAATGGCGTATAGAAAAGCGCTTTCAGAGCAGGCTTCATCTGTAGTTGGAGCATACAACTTAGGGACTTCATATTACCAAAACGAAAACTATACTGAAGCCTTGTTCCGTTTGCAGCAAGCAGTAAAAAATGCCACTTCAAAAGAAGAAAAACATAGAGCTTTTCATAATATTGGGAATATATTAATGAAGGAAAAACGTTGTAAAGAAGCTGTTGAGGCATATAAAAACGCATTAAGAAACGATCCTACAGACGATGAGACTCGTTATAATTTCGGTTTAGCTAAAGAATGTGCCGATCAACAACAAGATGATCCAGAAGACGAGAACAAGGACGACGAGAATAGAGATAAGGACCCAGACCAGAATAAAGATCAAAGCCAAGAAGAACAAGAAGAGGAGCAGGAGGAAAAGAATCAAGACCAAGGAGATAACAAGGACGAAAATAAAGACCAAGGCGATCAGGATAAGAAGGAAGGAGACGACCAGAAAGAAAACGAAGGAAAGCCTAATGAGGATAAAAAAGACCAAGGCAATAAAGACGAAAATCAACAAGAGTCGCAACCAAAGCCTGGACAACTTTCACCACAACAAGTTAAAAACTTGTTAGAAGCTATGAATAATCAAGAGCAAAAAGTTCAACAGAAAATGAACGCCGAGAAGCAAAGAGGTGAGAGAATAGAAACGGATAAAGATTGGTAGTTAAAACAGAAAGCAATCATTAAAAAAACATCCTTTTATGGAATAGTGTCCAACAATAAAAAAGGGTTTATTAATATGAAATTTATAAAATACATAACTTTATTTCTAATAGTTTTAAGTACAAGCATAGCTAGTGCTCAAGTTACCTTTGAGGCGAAACTAAGCAAAAAGAAATTGGGTATTAATGAAAGGTTGCGCATCGATTTTGAAATGAATAAAGACGGTGACAACTTTAACCCTCCAAATTTTGATGGGTTTAATGTTGTTGGAGGACCGAATCAAGCTGTTAGTACATCTTGGATAAATGGAAAAAGAACGTATAAAAAAACATATAGTTACTTTCTTTCACCAAAACAAAGAGGGTCTTTTACTATAAATCAAGCCACTATCGAAATTGATGGAGATATTTATAAAACCACCCCTCAAACAGTCGTAGTTACTGCTGCTGTAGATAGACCAAACGATGATAATAATCCAGATGCCATTGCATCTAATAACATTCACTTGGTAGCTGAGGTGTCTAAAACCAACCCTTATTTAAACGAAGCCATAACTGTGGTTTATAAGTTGTATGTGGCACCAAATACAGGAGTCAGTAATTGGAGGGAAATAGATAATCCAAAATTTAATGATTTTTGGAGTCAGAATATAGATATTAAAGGTCTACAGGTGCAAAATGGTACTTATAAAGGGGAGGATTATAGATTTGTGGTTTTAAGAAAAACAGTGCTATATCCACAGAAAACAGGGAAGCTGGAAATAGAGCCTTTAAGTTTAGATATTACCGTAGAAGTTCCAACAAACAGACGAGATATTTTTGGTTCAAGATTAATGGCGCAAGCGCATAAAACAGTTTCAGCAGGAAGCAGAACCATTGATGTTAAACCATTACCTATAGAAGGGAAACCAGCCGATTTTACAGGAGCAGTTGGCGATTTCGAATTCAATGTTATTACTACAAAATCTGAATTAAATGCATCTGAGTCTCTACAGGCTCGAGTGGAAGTAAAAGGAAAAGGAAATTTAAGGTTGTTTCAACTTCCAAAGCTTGCATTACCTAGCTCATTAGAGGTTTACGAGCCAGAGCACGCAGAGAATGTAGTTACCAATTTAGGTGGGATGCAAGGAAGTATTTCAGATAGTTATACCGTTGTACCACAATACAAAGGCAAGTATCCAATCCCAAGTATTTCATTCTCTTATTTCGATTTAAAAACAGAGTCATACAAGCAAATTTCTTCTGGAGAAATAGTAATTAACGTATTGGAAGGACCAACAAATACTACGGCTTCAGATAATAATATTGCCAATGTTAATAGTGGAAAACAACCGGTTGTAGTTAGTAATCAACAATTTGCTTTTATTAAAACAGATACTAATTTACAATCTGTAAACACTAAGTATTTCTTTAAAACTACAGGATTTTGGACAAGCTTATTGTTGCCGCTTTTAGCCATCCCATTAGCTATTGTTGTCAGAAAGAAAAAACAAGTTCGAGATGCTGATGTTTTTGGTAATAAGATTAGAAAAGCTGATAAACTGTCCAGACGTTATTTAGGCGAAGCCAAAAAAGCCTTAGGGAATAAAGATGCTTTCTATGTAGCCTTGGAAAAAGCCTTACATAATTATCTAAAAGCCAAATTGCATATTGAAACTAGTGAAATGAGTAAAGATAGGATTGAAACCTTATTGATAGAAAGACAAGTTGATAAGGCAGTTGTTTTGGAGTTTACCGAAATTCTGGAGAACTGTAATTTAGCACGTTATTCACCTATGACCAATGTGAAAATGGAGCAAGACTATGAACAGGCGGCTAAAACAATTTCAGAAATTGATAAACAAAGTAAATAACGATTCCATATAGACAGCTTCTTATAAAACCTAATAGGAATTCTTATTTTTAGAAAACAATGAAACAGATAATTTATAGCGTACTTTTTATATTTTCAAGCGTGTGCTTTGCTCAAAACACCTCATTGTTTGATCAAGGAAACGCACTTTATAACGACGGAGAATACGAACAAGCCATTTTAAAATACGAGACTATTTTAGAAAATGGAGAACACTCCGCAGCTTTGTATTTCAATTTAGCAAATGCGCACTATAAATTAAACCATATTGCACCTAGCATTTATTATTATGAAAAAGCCTTGCAGCTTGCACCAAACGATAAGGAAATCAAAAACAATGCAGCCTTTGCTAAAAACATGACCATAGATGCAATTGGTACGGTACCAGAAGTTGGGCTTTCCCGATTTACAAAAAATCTTACCAATACCTATAGTTTTGATACTTGGGCAAAAATATCCATCGGCTTTATTGTGCTCTTTGTTGTGATGTTCTTAAGTTATTATTTCTCCTATTCAACAAATAAAAAGCGCTTGTCGTTTGTGGCTAGTATGACTTTCTTGATTTTAACCTGCCTTACCTTGACTTTGGCATTTCATAAACACAGTCTAGATGAAAGTGATAGACCTGCTATTGTTTTTGTTCAAGAAAGCCAAGTTAAAAGCGAGCCTAATTTACGAAGTTCAGAAGCTTTTATTTTGCATGAAGGAACCAAAGTTCAAATCTTGGATACCGTGAACAACTGGAAGAAAATTAAACTTTCAGATGGTAAAATAGGTTGGATTAGTAAAGAAGATATTAAAGCACTTTAATGTTAATTTAACATTAGGAAATTTTACAAAATTGTATATTTGGCGTTCGTTTTTATGATATTGAATGAATGAAGTTTCAATTTCAATTTATTTTACCTTAATTATCACCATTCTAATGGCAACGCCTTTGATTAGGAATGTGTTAGATAAATTTTTAGATATCTCGGTGCTTTTTAATGGGATTGAGGAGGAAAGAAAAGTCGGTAACGGTGTGGCGAAACAAAAAAGCACCCCTTTTTCCTTCGTTTATAACTCCACATTAAGTATTTTAAGGCTTCAAACAAAATATCATTGCTTAGAAAAATTAGTGGCGTATGACTTGGAAACAAAGATGATTCCGCCAATTATAGAATGCAATATTTAAAATACTAGGTTTTACCTAAGTCAACATAAGACCATAAATATATGATTAAAAAAGCCATTTTCTCCCCTATACAAAAGTATATTAAGATTGAAAGCCTAAGTGGATTTTTATTACTAGGAGCAACACTTTTAGCTCTAATTTGGGCTAACTCGCCATGGAGTCATGTTTATCAAGAAATATGGAATTATAAACTTGGTTTTACAAGCGAATCTTTTGAAGTAAACAAACCTTTAATTCTTTGGATTAACGATGGATTAATGGCTATTTTCTTCTTTTTAATTGGTTTGGAAATTAAAAGGGAGTTTTTAATTGGTGAACTTAATTCGGCCAAAAAGGTGGCCTTTCCTTTAGTAGGTGCTATTGGAGGTATGGCGTTTCCTGTCTTAGTTTATGTGCTTCTTAACGAAGACCCAAACACAGCCCACGGTTGGGGGGTGCCTATGGCTACAGATATTGCTTTTGCTTTGGCTGTATTAAACGTGTTAGGAAATCGAGTGCCACTGAGTTTGAAACTGTTTTTAATGGCATTTGCTATTGTGGATGATATTGGAGCGGTATTGGTTATTGCTATTTTTTATAGTGGTAATCTTGAAATAAACCTGCTGCTAATTGCTTTTGCAATATTAGCCGTAATGTATTTTCTTTCGCATAAAGGTCTTTATTTAAAATACACATTCTTAATTTTTGGAATTGTAATTTGGGTTTTATTCCTAAAATCTGGAATTCACCCTACTTTGGCCGGAATCTTACTAGCTTTTTCAGTGCCAATCCAACAAAATATTTCCACAAAATCCTTTATTGAGTATCTGGAAACAATCACGAAAAACTTAAAATCAGCTTCGGTACTTCAGAAATCTATTCTTTCCAAAGAACAGATTTATGAAATAGATAATCTCCAAACTTGGGCTACTAAATATCAGTCTCCATTACAACAATTAGAACATAGATTACACGATTGGGTAGCCTTTGTAATTATTCCAATTTTCGCATTGGCAAATGCCGGAGTGTCATTTAATAGTGGACATGGATTAGACTGGGACTTAATTATTCACCTTATGTTAAGTCTTATTGTGGGTAATTTTATTGGGGTAACCACGGTGGTGCTTGTCTCTCAAAAATTAAAAATAATTACCATACCAGCAGATATAAATAAAACTCATATTGTTGGAGTGTCATTTTTAGCGGGAATAGGGTTTACCATGGCCATTTTTATTGCTAGTTTGGCTTTTGAAGGTGATTTGAAGTCCGTAGATTCTGCTAAAATCGGAATTTTAATGGGTTCTGCTATCTCTGCAGTTATTGGTTATTTTATTTTATTATACAATGCAAAACGGACTTCTAAGGTAAATCCAGTTTAGTTTTTAAAGGAAATCTAAGTAGTTAGGGGTGGTGTAGCTTGTGAATTTCAATAATTAAGAATTTGATTGTTAGCCGATTTCATTTGTGTTTTTAGCTAAATGAAATTAATTCGTCCTTTTTCAAGCATTTTTAGCTAATTTTAGCCAATATTTTAAAAGAATAGTTCGCAACGGTCTTTTAAGATAAAACAAAACACTTACGATGAAATTAGATCAAGTTTTTAAGAACAACGAGCAATGGGTTAAAGATAAACTAGCCCTTAATCCTGATTACTTTACAGAATTGGGGGATGGACAAAATCCGGAATTACTTTTTATTGGATGTTCAGATAGTCGTGTGACAGCCGAAGAATTAATGGGTCTAGGTCCTGGTGATGTGTTTGTACACAGAAACATTGCTAATATGGTTATCAGTATCGATCTAAACGTCATGTCGGTTATTAACTATGCAGTAAATCAACTGGGTGTAAAACACGTGATAGTTTGTGGACATTATGGTTGTGGAGGAGTAAAAGCCGCTATGCAAGCAGCCGATTTAGGAATTTTAAATCCGTGGTTGCGTAATATTAGAGATGTTTACAGAATCCATCGAGAAGAGCTAAATAAAATTAGTTGTGATGAGGCACGTTATAACAAACTAATAGAATTAAATGTACAGGAACAGTGTGTAAATTTAATTAAAACGGCAGCCGTACAAAAAGGGATTAAACATAATGGACTGGAAGTGCACGGTTGGGTATTCGATGTGCATACAGGAAAATTAATAGACCTTAAAATAGATTTCGATAAATACTTAGAAGATATTAGAGAAATTTATCGTTTAGAATAATAAAAAAAAAGCCACTTTTAAAGTGGCTTTTTTTATAAGCTTTTCTATTCTTCAGGGTTTGGATGATGTTCTGTTTCTAAAGAAGCTTCCTTTTCAGACTTAATGACAAAAGGAAAAATTGAAGGAGCTACAGATTTTACCGGTTCGTATAGCATGGAACCTTCAGTATGCGCCTCGTCAAGAAAAGTAATGCTTGTGTTTAATTTGTGAAATACATTGAGGAGAACACTTAAAATCAAACCAATTTTTAACGCGCCAAATAAAGCTCCTAAAAGTTTATTTACAATGCCTAGGGCAGCAAAATCAGCCAGTTTGGTTAAAGCCTTCCCAGCTAGTGAAATAACAACTACAATGACTACAAATGTAATTGCAAACGCTGTAACGTTGATGGTTTTCTCATCCCATTCCACTTTTTCTGAAAGCATCTCGGCAGCGTAGAAACTAAAATGGATAGCGCCGTAAATACCAGCTATTAAAGCAACTAAAGAGGCAACTTCAACAAAGAATCCTTTTAGAAACCCGCGAACCAATCCAAGCAATATAAAGCCCAATAAAACAATGTCTATAACACCCATACTTATAATTTTAGAACTTGCTTCCTTTTCTTTTTGGTAGGAAAACACCCAAAACTACTTATTTCAACTCATTCTGAGGGACTAAAATTAATAAATTTAGCGTTTTGTGAAATTCTTTATTTCTGTAAATATAACTTAACTTTGCGGGAATTATTTTTAAGTTAAACTAACAGACTCCTGTTTTTATAGGAAATATACATGTCAAGAGACGAACAATTAAAAAGTAGATGGGAACTAGTTGTCCATAAACTATCCAAACAATTTGCAGATGGAGATCCTCTGGATTTAGATGCAATTATTTATTTAATTGGCGTCCAGGAATTGGGCCAATTTGATAGAAAATTTAAAAAAGACCATAAACTAGATTTAATGCATATTGCTATTTGTAGGCTCTTAGAACCTTACGGATATTATGAATTTGATTATTTTGATGATGAAGGCTGGCCACACTATATTACTAAGGAACAACTGCCAGTACTAAAAGCGGGGGAACAAAGTGTATTAATGAAAGAGGCCATTGTTAATTATTTCTTAGAATCTAAATATATAGAATAGTGAATTTTCATTTAAAAATGAAAATTTTGATTTTTTTTAAAAAAAAATTAGTTTCGCGACTTAATTTTAAATAATCAATAATTAAATCATGAAAAAACTAATTTTATTATTCAGTGTATTAGCACTAACATTCACTTCTTGTAGTAGTGATGACGATGCGGCGGCATCCCAAGATCAATTTATAGGAAATTGGAAGTATTATAAATTTTATGAAGATGATGTAGAGGTGCAACTAGGTCCATGTGATTATGAAACTCGTATTACGATTTCTGCTAATGGCACTTTTACTACGAAAGTTTATGATGGGAATTCAGCAGATGCTTGTGAGCTTGTTGAGACGACATCCGGAACTTGGGAAAATTTAGGTAATGGCATGTATTCAACAACCAGTGAAGGAGATACATTTGTTCAAGAAATTAAATTTGAAGATAATAGAATGTACCTTGATGAGGTCTTTGATGGAGTTGTTTACCGAGATGTTTTTATTAGACAATAATAAGATAGATTAATTTTAATACAAAAAAACTCCTTGCTTCAAGGAGTTTTTTGTGTTTTAAATTCATAAATTTGCACTCATTTTTAAACAGATCATGATAGATAAGATAAAAGAACTTATTGTAGAAGCAGAACACTTCCAAGCACAGTCCAAAGAGGAAATTGAGGCTTTTAGAATAAAATTTTTAGGAAAGAAAGGTCTTTTAAACGACTTTTTTGCTGAGTTTAAAAACGTTGCTAACGACCAGAAAAAAGAGTTTGGTCAAATTATTAACGCTCTTAAAAAAACAGCTGAGGATAAAGTTCAATCTTTAAAGGAAGAACTTGAAAGTAAAGAAGAAGTTAAAGGCGTTTATGGCGATCTGTCTCGCCCTGGCGAACCTATTGAAATTGGTGCTCGTCACCCTATATCTATCGTTAAAAATCAGATTATCGAAATCTTTTCTCGTATTGGTTTTAATGTAAGTGAAGGTCCTGAAATTGAGGATGATTGGCACAACTTTACAGCCTTAAATTTGCCAGAATATCATCCAGCAAGAGATATGCAGGATACCTTCTTTATTCAAACCAATCCGGATATTTTATTGCGTACACATACCAGTTCGGTACAAGTGCGTTATATGGAAAATAATAAACCTCCTATTAGAACCATTTCCCCTGGTAGAGTCTATAGAAATGAAGCTATTTCATCGCGTTCTCATTGCTTTTTCCATCAAGTTGAAGGTTTATACATTGATAAAAATGTGAGTTTTGCCGACTTAAAACAAACGCTTCAATATTTTACAACTGAAATGTTTGGGAAATCTAAAATCAGACTGCGTCCTTCTTATTTTCCATTTACTGAGCCAAGTGCTGAGGTAGATGTTTATTGGGGACTTGAAACCGAATCCGATTATCGAATAACCAAAGGAACTGGTTGGTTGGAAATTGGTGGGTGCGGTATGGTAGATCCGAATGTCCTAGAAAACTGTCAAATAGATCCGAAAGAATATTCTGGATTCGCCTTTGGTGTAGGTATCGATAGAATAGCCATGCTATTACATCAAATTAGCGATATCCGACTTTTAAGTGAAAATGACATACGCTTTCTAGATCAATTTAAATCAGCGCTTTAAATCCATCTCAATCTATTAGTTAATAGTATTTAACAATTTTTTAACTTCGCTTGGTTCGGTTGTTTCCGAACTTACTGTATCTTTGCAGGAAAATCCGTAATAATGGAGGCGAAATTATTGAAAGAAAAATATAAATTAGTTGAAAAGCTAGGGGTGCACTTCGAGAGCAAGGAGAACCTTGCGCCCGTGGCTGCGCGTATTTTAGCTTATATTATTCTTACAGGAAAAGTAGGGACTACCTTCGAAGATTTGGTGTCCAATTTATGTGCAAGTAAAAGCACCATCTCTACCCATTTAACCCATTTACAAAGTTTAGATAAAATAACTTATTTTACTAAAACTGGAGACAGGAAAAAGTATTTCATTATCAATTCTGCTAATTTCTTACAGAATATTGAAAACATGATAGCGCAATGGGAATTAGAAAAAAGTCTTCATCAAGAAATTTCATCATATAAATTACAAGTAAATCAAGCAGGAACAACAACGAATGAGCTTGAATTCGATTTAACATTTCACGATAAATACATAGAATTTTTAAAATCGGCAATTGCATCTATTTCAGATTTAAAAAAAAGAATAGTAGCCAACAACATTAAAACGCAACCCTAAAATGAAAAAAAACGCATTAAACATCCTTATTCCATGTGCTTTGGTATTAGTACTAACGAGCTGTGGTAAAAAACAAGCAGAACAAAAACCAGCCTACGTTATGCCGTATCCGGTTGTAAAGGTTGAGAAACAAGATGTCATTACTTATGATAACTTCCCAGCCACTATAGAAGGAAAAGTAAATAACCAGGTGCGCCCAAAGGTTGCAGGTTATATAAAAGAGGTGTTAGTAAAAGAGGGAGAAAGTGTTAAAAAAGGACAGCTATTATTTAGGTTAGAAACACAATCTTTAAGTCAAGATGCTAATGCCGCAAAAGCTAGTGTAAATGCAGCTCAAGTAGAGGTGAATAAATTAAAGCCTTTGGTTGATAAAAACATTATTAGCCCAGTGCAATTGGAAACCGCAAAAGCTCAATTATTACAAGCACAAAGTGCCTATAATAGTATTAATGCTAGTATAGATTATGCAAATATTAAGAGTCCAGTGGATGGGGTTGTGGGTTCAATAAATCACCGAGTTGGGTCCTTAGTTAGTGCTCAAGATCCATTGCCATTAACTAACGTTTCGGCAATTAGCGAGGTGTTTGCTTATTTCTCTATGAACGAAAAAGAATTTATTTCCTTTATGGCGGAGGCTAAAGGAGAAACAGCTGAAGAGAAATTAGAGAAACTTCCAGAAGTGAAATTACGTCTTGCAAATGGACAACTATATGAAAAACCTGGAAAAATAGAAACTATTAATGGGGATATCAATACCCAAACAGGAACCATAACTTTTAGAGCCAAATTTGATAATGCAATGGGCTTACTTAGAAACGGAA
Organism: Xanthomarina sp.; assembly: GCF_035306605.1. Classification (NCBI taxonomy): domain Bacteria; kingdom Pseudomonadati; phylum Bacteroidota; class Flavobacteriia; order Flavobacteriales; family Flavobacteriaceae; genus Xanthomarina; species Xanthomarina sp. The sequence goes on from NZ_DATGNR010000004.1 coordinate 40,280, forward strand.
GTAGTGGGACTATTTTAGTTCCTAAAAGCTTTGAAAATGTAATAGTAATTCCATCTGAATCAACGTTTGAAAGACAAGGTAAAACTTTTGTTTATTCAGTAGTTAATGATTCTCTGGTAAACAAACCTGTGACAATTCTTAAAAATGCAGGTCGTTTATATATTTTAGAGAATGGCGTTGAAGTAGGTGAAACCATTTTGGCTAAAGGTCTTAATAAAGTAGGTCCTGGAACTAAAATCAAACCTATGTTAAAACCATTAGATAGTATTGTTAATTCATTTCAAACAGTCTTTAAATAAGCTTTATTATGATACAAAAATTTATTGAAAGACCAGTATTATCTACGGTAATATCCATCATCATCGTTATTTTAGGTGTTTTGGGTCTCTCTCAATTACCGGTGACACAATATCCAGATATTGCTCCTCCAACCGTTCAAGTTAATGCTAGTTATCCTGGAGCTAACGCAGAAACCATCCTGGAAAGTGTGGTGGTTCCTATTGAAGAGCAAATTAACGGGGTGGAAGGAATGACCTATATTACTTCAACTGCTAGTAACTCTGGTAGTGCTACCATTCAAGTGTTTTTTGAACAAGGCTACGATGCCGACATCGCAGCTGTTAACGTGCAAAACAGAGTAGCTAGAGCAAATGCTTTATTGCCAGCAGAGGTAATACGTGCAGGAGTAATTACACAAAAGCAACAAAACTCAGCCTTATTATTTGCTGCAGTATATTCTACAAATCCGGAATATGACGATACGTTTATTCAAAACTATCTAAATATTAATATCAAACCAGAAATACAACGTATTAATGGGGTAGGAGCTTTAAACGTTTTTGGAGCTAAAGATTACTCGATGCGTATTTGGTTAGATCCAGATAAAATGGCGGCCTATAAAATTGAGCCGAGAGATGTTACCAAAGCTATTAACGAGCAGAGTAAAGAAGCTGCTGCAGGTTCTTTTGGACAGAATGCTGGGGAGTCTTTTGAATATGTTGTAAAGTATAAAGGACGGTATAAGGAAGCTAAAGAATATGAGGACATCGTTATTAAAGCTCTAGGAAATGGACAGTTTCTAAGAGTTAAAGATGTAGCAAAAGTGGAATTAGATGCCTTTTCTTATTCTTCAATATCAAAAACAAATGGAAATTCAGCTGTAAACTTTGGAGTTTTCCAAACACCAGGTTCTAATGCTCAAGAAATTATTGAGGACATTTATAAAAAGTTAGAAGAGCTTAAAAAAGATTTCCCAGAAGGAGTGGATTACTTGATTAACTACGATACCAACAAGTTTTTAACAGCTTCTATTGATAAAGTAGTTTACACCTTATTAGAAGCCTTCTTATTGGTATTCCTTGTGGTATTTGTCTTTTTACAAGATTTTAAATCTACGTTAATACCTGCAATTGCAGTGCCTGTATCAATTATTGGTACCTTCTTTTTCTTAAATATTTTAGGCTACTCCATAAACCTTTTAACCTTATTTGCATTAATTCTAGCCATTGGTATTGTGGTGGATGATGCGATTGTGGTTGTAGAAGCCGTTCACGCCAAATTAGAAGAGGGCTACGATAACGCTAAAAAGGCATCAATTTCTGCCATGAGCGAAATTACTGGAGCTATTATTTCTATTACTTTGGTAATGATGGCGGTATTTATCCCAATTACTTTCATAAAAGGTCCTTCAGGAGTTTTTTATGAGCAGTTTGGGGTTACTTTAATGATCGCTATTTTTATCTCGGCTGTAAACGCCTTAACCTTAACGCCTGCTTTATGTGCTATTTTCTTAAAACCACATAAAGAGGATGATGGCAAAAAGAAATCGTATTTGCAACGTTTTTATGCGGCATTTAACGTAGGATTTAATGCAACAACAGCAAAATATACGAAATCCGTAGGCTTTTTAATAAGATACAAATGGATAACCTTGGTTATTTTAGCCCTAAGTATATTTGGAATTATTGCAGCAGACAAAATGATACCAACAGGGTTTGTTCCTGCTGAGGATAGAGGGATTATCTTCATGAATGCGGAATTACCTCCAGGTTCGTCCTTAGATAGAACATTTGAAGTCAATGAGGCTTTAAAAAATGTAGTTGATGAGGTAGAAGGAATTAAAGGAGCTTCGTTTATTAGCGGTAGAAACTTTTTCTCCGGTGAAGGTAGTTCTAATGCCATGGGCTTCATTATTCTTGACGATTGGGAAAATCGTGAAACCGATGCAACTTCTGTACAGGCCATTATAGGTCAGTTGTTTCAAAAATCAGCCATGATTCCTGATGCAAATATTATCTTTTTTACGCCTCCTAGTGTGCCTGGATTTGGTAACGCCGATGGTTTTGAAGTGCGTTTAATGGATAGAAATGCAAGACCGTTAACTGAATTGGATGATGCAGCAAACGAGTTTGTTAAACTATTAAATCAACAACCGGAAATTGCTTATGCATCCAACTCATTTAGTACCAATTTCCCACAGTTGGAATTAGATATCAATGTGGAAAGAGCGGAGGAGAATGGTATTTCAACGAGTGCTATTTTATCAGCTTTACAAGGATATATTGGAGGGAATTATGTAGCTGATTTTAGCCGTTTTGGAAAGCAATTTAGAGTCTATATGCAGGCTTTACCGGAAGATCGTGTGGATGAGTCTAGCTTAAATAGCATGCAAATTAAAACGCCTAGTGGAGAAATGACACCAATTTCACAATATGTTACCTTTAAGCGTGTATATGGTCCACAAACCGTAAATCGTTTCAACTTATTTAATGCGGTGACAGTCAATGGTGCTGCAACACCTGGATTTAGTTCCGGTGATGCTATTAAGGCTATTGACCAATTAGCAGAAAACAATTTACCAGAAGGTTATTCAGTGGCTTACTCTGGTATTACTAGAGAAGAAATTGCCTCAGCAGGACAGTCAACGATTATTTTCTTGATTAGTATCATGTTTGTTTATTTCTTATTGGCTGCACAGTACGAAAGCTATTTACTTCCATTGGTTATTATATTCTCATTACCAGTTGGAGTTGCAGGAGCTTATTTAACTACTTATTTTGCTGGTTTGGAAAATAATATTTACTTCCAAATTGCATTAATTATGTTGATAGGTTTATTAGCAAAGAATGCCATATTAATTGTGGAGTTTGCTATTCAAAGACGTCAAAATGGCTTGTCCATTGTCGAGGCAGCTATCGATGGAGCTAAAGTAAGATTACGTCCGATTTTAATGACATCCTTTGCATTTATTTTGGGTATTACACCATTAGTGCTGGCAAAAGGAGTTGGAGCTGTGGGTAACAACTCAATTGGAACAGGAGCTGTAGGTGGATTGTTAGTTGGAACTATTGTTGGGGTTTTTGTTATTCCTGTACTGTTTGTTGTTTTCCAATGGTTACAAGAAAAAATCACTGGAGCTCCAAAAGTCGTAAATCAAGAAATTAAAGAATAATTAGGATGAAAAAAATTGTAAATAAAAGATGGATTTCTAGAGTTATGGTTTTTGGATTGCTAGCCATAACAATGCAAAGTTGTTTGGTAGCTAAAGACTATGAAAGACCGGAATTAAAAGACGAAACTGAAAACTTGTATCGTACAGATAACCTTCCAACTGATAGTCTGTCCATGGCAGATGTATCTTGGAAAGAGGTGTTTACCGATCCATATTTAACCCAATATATTGAAGAAGGCCTTCAAAATAATATCGATATTAGAATAGCCATACAGCAAATTATGGCGGGTGAAGCTTATATGAAACAAGGAAATGCAGGTTATTTACCATCCCTAAACGGACAGGCGTCTGCCGCTTACCAAGAACTGTCTAAAAACGGACAGTTTGGTGGTGGATCCATGGAAAACTACGATGCGGTCCTAGCACTTTCTTGGGAAGCTGATATCTGGGGAAAAATTAGAAGCAACAAACGAGCATTTCATGCGGGATATTTAAAAAGTATTGCTGCTCATAAAGCCGTAAAAACTAGACTTGTTGAAAATATTGCAACGACTTATTATAGTTTAGTGGCTTTAGATGCACAGTTGAAAATTTTAAATGAAACCGTAGAAACTCGTGAAAAAACAGTTTCAACAATTCAAGCGCTTAAGGATGCAGGTCAGGTAACTCAAGTGGCCGTAGACCAAAACGTGGCACAATACAATAATGCCAAAGCTTTAGAAATTGAAGTGCAAGCAGAAATTTTTAAATTAGAAAATACCTTAAGCATTTTGTTGGCTAAGCAACCACAACACTTTGAAAGAAGTACCTTGGACGAGCAAGCCATTACTACTGAAATGAAATTGGGTGTGCCTTATTTATTGTTACGTAATAGACCAGATGTTATTGCTGCCGAAAGTGAATTTATTCAATCGTTTGAATTGACCAATGTAGCGCTATCAAACTTCTACCCATCATTAACATTAAGTGCGGCTGGTGGTTTTCAAAGTATGGAATTTCAAAATTGGTTTAATACCAATTCCTTATTTGCTAATTTAGTAGGAGGTTTAACGCAACCTATCTTTAATCAACGTAAGGTTAGAACACAATACGAAGTGTCTCAAGCTAAACAAGAGCAAGCTTTATTAAATTTTAAAAATACCTTATTAATAGCCGGAAAAGAAGTTTCAGATGCTTTGTATAGCTACCAAGCTGAAGTGGATAAATTTGAATACCGTGAAAACGAAGTGGAAGCACTTAGACGTGCTGAAACCAATTCAGAAGAGTTATTGGATAACGGATACGCAAATTATCTAGATTTATTAACAGCTAGAGAAAGCGTGTTACGAGCAGAAATTAACTCCATCAATAATAAACTACAACAATTGTTATCTGCGGTACGTTTATATAGATCCTTAGGTGGAGGATGGCAATAAGTCTGAAAGTTAAGGAACTCGAATTTTTATTTGATGGATGGATTACAAATAGGATTATAATATGAAAAAAGACATTCAAATTCCAAAGGTTGAAAATGTGTATTTAGCAATTGTTAACGAATACAACGAAATTTATAAAACCCAAGATTGGAATGCGTATATTATTAACGATAAGGACGTCGATTTAGAGATGGTTCTAATTGTATCGAGTGGCTATTCTGAAGATAAAAAAACAGCTGTTTTTAGAAAAAAAATTGAAAGACTTCCTGCAAAAAGCTATGCGAAAATAGAGCTTTTGCAGGAGGATCTTTTCGCTTTAAACAACACCTTTAAAGTGTCTTATTTTGAAGGGAACACCATGTACGATAAAACGTATCTGTTCAGAAAGAACACCATTAACCTTAAGGCCTTACAGCCGCTTCCTTTAATGGATGCTAGAGGTGTTTTGGTCAAGTAGTCCCTGTGCTGCCCCGGTTGGGAATATGGCAAACATGTAGAGCCATGAGCCAAAATAGGTTAATTTTTAGTCTTATATAATTGATTTTATTAGCATAAATAAAAACCATCAATCAATTAACCTATCTTTGCGCAACTAAATAACAAGATGGCTTTTACATTACTTTCATCACCTTTACAGGGTTTTACAGATTTTAGATTTCGTAATGCCTTCAATCACTACTTTGGCGGAATTGATACCTTTTACGCACCTTATATTCGACTAAATGGAAAGCTGAAAATCAAGCAATCTTATCAAACCGATTTATTGCCAGAAAACAACGCCACCATAGAGGTAATTCCCCAAGTAATTACTAACGATCCAGACGAGTTTATATTTGTTGCCAAATACGTACAAAGTTTAGGCTATAAGGAATTGAACTGGAACCTAGGTTGCCCATATCCTATGGTGACTAAATCAGGAATGGGGTCTGGTTTAATTTGCCAACCTTCAAGAATTAACGAAGTGCTACAACGAGCGCATAGTGAAACGGATATTTTGGTGTCTATGAAAATGAGGATGGGATACGAAAATGCTGAAGAAATTCTTGATGCCTTTCCTATTTTAGATCAGTACCCGCTAAAAAATATTGCTATTCATGCAAGAATTGGAAAACAGCTTTATAAAGGACCAGTCAATTTAGAGGCATTTGAAGCGTGTATTAGTAACACCAAACATAAGTTGTATTACAACGGCGATATTACAAGTGTTTCTGCTTTTAAAGCTATTAAAAAACGATTTCCAAGTATCGATCATTTTATGATTGGTCGTGGCTTAATTGCCGATCCTTTTTTACCCAGTATGATAAAAAATAACACCACGGAATATCCTGAAAACCGATGGGCTATTTTTTCTGAATTTCATGATACCATCTACCAACAATACGATGCGTATTTGTCCGGGCCAACGCCTATAAAAATGAAAATGCTAGGCTTTTGGGAATTCTTTGCTCAATCTACGTCCAACCCACATAAGACCTATAAAGCCATAAAAAAGGCAACAAACCCTGTAAAATATAGGCAGGCAGTGGATCAAATAATAAAAACAGAAATGAAATTTAAAGGCGCGTTCTAAATCAAGCCCCAAGTATGCTCTTTTTTCCAAAAAAAAATTAAAGCACGCGTGATTAATCTAACTTATCGGCTAACTTTTTAAACGTCGTCTTAGGATCTTTATCTTCATATAAAACAGCGTATACTGCACTAATTATAGGAATACGAGTCTTCTTTTTGGCTTTTTCATTGATTAAAAAGGCGCTTTTTGTAGCGTAATAACCTTCGGCTATCATGCTCATTTCCATTTGAGCAGATTTAACCGTGTAGCCCTTACCAATCATGTTTCCAAACATTCTGTTTCTCGAAAAAAGGGAGTACCCTGTTACTAATAAATCGCCTAAATAGGCCGAGTTATTAATGTTGCGTTTCATTTTATGGGTTTTCTTAATAAAACGCTTCATTTCTCGAATGGCGTTGCTCATTAACACGCTTTGGAAATTATCGCCATAACCCAAACCATGTGCAATACCTGCAGCAATAGCATAAATATTCTTTAACATTACGGCATATTCAGTACCAATAACATCATCACTAATCTTGGTTTTTATGTAGTTGCTTGAAAATTTATCGGCTATGTCCTGTGCTTTTTTAGCATCAGCACACGAAATGGTTAAATAAGATAAACGCTCGAGTGCAACTTCTTCCGCATGACAAGGCCCAGCTATAACAGCAATATTTGTAAAAGGAACTTTATAAATATCATGAAAATGCTCGCCTACCAGTAAGCCCGATTCAGGAATTATTCCTTTTACCGCAGATACAATGGTTTTTTTGGAAACATCTTCTGTAATTTTTTCCAATTCAGAGTACATAAAAGCCGATGGGATAACAAATATTAACACATCAGCATAGGCTACCATGTCGTTAATATCGTTACTTAATTTAAGCTGTTTTATATTAAATTCAACCGAACTTAAATAACTCGGATTGTGTTGTTCTTTAAGTAAATGTTCTTTGGTGTACACACTTCGCATATACCAACCTACTTCATCTAAATTTTCGCACAGCATTTTTACAATGGCTGTTGCCCAACTTCCAGAACCAAAAACGGCGTATTTTAATGGTTTTTCCATATATCTTCTCAAATTTACAAGATTCAAAAATACATAAAAATTAAATCTTTTAACTCCTTTAAAACAAAACCCTAGGAATTTTTGGCACGTGTTTTGAATTCAATTACATAGTAACTTTAAATTGAAGGCTTATGAAAACGTTAAAACTACTTTTAGGATTTGCATTAATTGCAACACTATTTACATCTTGTTATACAGAAGACGATGTGTATATAAACAATTACAATCCACAGCCTTCTATTTCGTTAAATCAACTGTTAAACTCTTACGAGTTGTGGTATGTTGATATTAATCAAACTATTGGCTACGGAGAAATTCCATTCTTACAAATGGCATTTACCTTATCTTATAGAAATGGAACACTTTACGCTAACAATAACTTAGTTGGTTTTGGTAGCCAAGGTAATGGGTTTGGAATTCCTGTAGGAGATTATGATGCTTATAGTAACATCTTGGATGTGTATCATGTACTTGATGGTTTTGTAACTTTTGATGTGTATCAAATAAACAACAATACCATTGAATTGTACAACCCACATAGTGATACCTCTTACTTTTTAAAAGGATATCAACGAGCTAATTTCGATTACGACTTTGTGTTTTACGACAACATTCATTACTTCTTACAGGAATATAAAGCTTGGGAAAAAACCTATACCAGCCAATCAGGAACTATTAACGAGTTTGATAACGAGAACTATTTACAATTCTTAGCGGGTGGGAATGATTCTGAATTTAGAAGTTCTCAAGATTATGGAATCAATAATCCAGATAATATTTACTGGGATTACACAGGTATTTATGGGGTTAACAACATTCCTGGAAACATGTATTTAAAAACATTAAGCTTGAATTACGATTACTATGGAAACGAGTTTTTTGAGCTAAGTGTTATTAATGATGGAAGAATAAGATTGTTCCATACAGCCTCAGGAACTACATACGAATTTACTGGTAGAGGTTATATTCAGTTTTTAAGAACTACGGCTGAAGGAAAACAAATAGAAGCTCGTAAAATGCGTAAATTCAAAAGCGAAAGAAAAGAAAATCCTAGAGAAAACACAAGAGTATAGTTTGAATTAGTTAATAATAGGACTGTTTGTTGGATAAAAGCAACAAGCAGTTTCTATTTTTTTAATCAGTTTAATCTCTGAATAAATAGGAATTTTAAAAGAAATTATTGAACTTTATATAATTATTAAAAAAACACTTAAAAAATTAAATTATGGGATTATTTTCATTTATTAAAGATGCAGGAGCGAAAGTTTTTGGAATTGGTAAAACAGCAGCCGAAGAAGCGGCAGATAAAGCAGCAGATGCTGCTACAGCAAAATTGAATGCCGAAAAAGCAGCAGCTAATAACCTAAAGGAAACGGTTAACGATTTACAACTTCAAGTTGAAAACTTAGAGATTCATATTGAAGATGATAAAGCAACTATTTCTGGTGCAGCTTACGATCAGGCTACAAAAGAAAAAGTGATTTTAGTAGTTGGAAACTCTAATGGAATTGCTTCGGTCGACGATCAAATGACCGTTGAAAACCCAGAACCAGAAGCTCAGTTTCATACAGTAGTAAGTGGAGACACTTTAGGAAAAATCGCAAAAAAATTCTATGGTAACGCCATGAAATATCCAGTAATTTTTGAAGCAAATAAACCAATGCTTAAGGATCCAGATTTAATTTATCCAGGGCAAGTTTTGCGTATACCTGCTTTAGACTAGAGGTTTATAAAACATATGGACAAACGTCAGCTTTTAAAGTTGACGTTTTTTTTGACCTTAATATTAACTTTAGATGGAATGACTTTAAAAACTTAAGTTTATATTTGTGGCTTCATTTAAAAACAAAAAATAAATATACAAATGATGAAAAATATAATGTTAATTGCTTGCCTGCTTACAGGTTACTTAGTAAACGCACAGGTTTTTACAGGAAGTGGAGATACTAAAATGCAAATTGGAACGAGTATTCAAGAACGTGCTACGGGATTGTACATGAGTTTCGATTATGGCTTGGGAGAAAACTTCTCTGTAGGAGCGGTTTCATCTTACGCCATAGGTGTTGCTAGTAATACAGATGCTGAATTTTATGATCGTTTCGATGTTAAAGCGCGTTTCAATGCCAATATTGGTAACGTTTTAAATATTGATGAAAACTTCGATTTATATCCAGGTATTAACTTCAGTATGAAGAATTTTGGTGGACATGTTGGTGCTAGATATTTCTTCTCAAAAGGATTTGGTCTGTTTACTGAAGCAGCCTTCCCTTTCGCAAAATATGATAACGACGACAAATCGAATGCTCATAAAATCAACAATCAGTTAACAGTGAATGTTGGAGCTGTTTTTAATTTAAATTAAAACACTACAGCTACTAAGAGCGACTCTTAAAAGTAAACGAATAAAAACGCCTTAGCTTCAAAATTAGAATGCTAAGGCGTTTTTTATGTTCTACTGTTATTTTTAAGAACAGTCGAAAAATCTAACTATTTAATTACTTTTTACCCAACCAATGCTCTCTTTGGGTTTTAAGTTTTTTATTCAACGACGTTTTGTTAACTTCCATTAAATTAATACCATAAGCAGGGTCTGCTTGAAGTGTTAAAGTAGTAGTTTTAGTTTTTCCAAAGCGCTCAAAAGTAACTTCAACTTGATCGTTTACTTGATAACTGTTTAGCAAAACATTTAAATCAGTTCCTTCAGTAAGTTCTGTGCCTCCAATTTTTAAAAGTTTATCACCCTTCTGAAGTCCTGCCATATAAGCTGTTGAGTTGTTAAGTGGGTTACTAACTAATTTCCCATATCTCACATAAACCCCTAGAGTTACTTGAAGTTTGTCTTGACTTAAATGAACACCAACGGTTTCAAATAAATGCTTGAAATCGGGCATGCCACTTTTATAAATATATGTGTTAAAGAACTGGTCCCCGAATTCCTTTCCAGCGTATGTGTTTAAAGTTTCATGTAGGTTCGCAACCGTATAGCCAATTTCAGTTTTGCCATATTTTTGCCAAACTAAAGCCATAAAATCATCTAAATTCAAGCCTTTTTCTCTTAACGATAAATCCAAGGCTAATCCTAACATGCTCCCATAAGAATAGTAAGAAATAAAAGTGTTCTCTCTATTGGTTTCATCTACCGATTTGGCGGCATCTACAAAAGGTGCATGGTAACTCATTTCTATCGGATTGAAATAATCGCGACCAGGAGAATTCCAAACATAATTAAAGGTTCTTGTTAATCCTGTAAGGTAATTTTCTTGCGAAGTAATACCAGCACGACACATGGTTAAATCGTCGTAATAACTTGTAAATCCTTCAGCAAACCATAATTCTCCACTCATATTAGCTGCTTCAAATCTAAAAGGCTCTAAACTTTTAGGACGAATTCGCTCTACATTCCAAATATGAAAAAACTCATGGGAAACGGTTCCAATATTTTGTTCTACTCCGCCATGAGCTAAACTACGAGAGCTAGTTACATAAGTCGAATTTCTGTGCTCCATACCATCACCGCTAGCATTTGGCATATAACAAGCCAGAAAGGTATATTCGCCATAATCGAATGTAGGTAATTCTCCAAAAACAGCTTTTTGCTGAATAGCAATGCTTTTCACGTCCTCAAAATACCGGTCCAAATCAGCATCTGAAGCCGCATCGTCGTGTAGAATCAATTTGATGGTCTGCCCATCAAGTTGAAAGGAACGCGTTCTGAAATCGGCAATTTCTGTTGGACTATCCATAAAATACTGGAAGTCCTTAGCGTAATAAGTATGGTCTTTAATATGTTTTAACTGGGTAGCTACTTTCCAATTTAAATCTTCACGAACATTAAAAGTGACTTCAATTTCCTTTTCAGATAACTCAGGAACATACATAAAAGTAGCCGGAATGTTTAAGTGTGCATGGGTTTCATCTACTTGCGCGTAGGTGCCATCGCCATGGTTCGCGAATAGGGTATAACTAACATGAATCGTTCCGTCATGTCCAGAAACGTGCCAAGCGTAAGGGTTGGGTCTAGTTACCTCTAAAACCTGTCCTTTGCTATCGGTAGCGTGTACGTTATAAATGTTTTTAGCAAACTCGTGAAGAGCATATCGTCCAGGTGATGACCGTGCAATTCTAAGTTCAACCGTTTGGGCGCTTAAATCTTTAAAAGTGGCTTGAATATGAGCTTCATGATGGACAGCATTTTCAAATGAAATAAGATAATTTGAAGATACTTGAGCATGTACAAGCATGGAAAAAAGAAAAACTAAAAGGGATAATTGTGTTTTTTGCATGGATATAAATTTAAATGACTAAGATACGATGTTTTTAAATGTTTCATTATTTATAGAAGTAAAACTGATTGGTTATATTTGATATGTGAATAACGAAAATATTATTATTTAAGAAAGTAATAGACCTTATTGGCAATTAGTAGTAGCCGCTTTAATTTTTACCTTAACCTTAGCTTATATCATTGTTGTAATCCAAACAACCGATTACACCAACCAAGAAGCTAGAATATTAAGTTCAAATATAAAAACAGTGGCATTATTAATTGCTATTAGTACAGGTCTTTGCTCTCATAAAAGAGTTTATGTTGATTTAAAAAACTCGAAAATTAAAGCATCTTATGAGGTGGGGCCAATAAAAATAGGAAAGTGGCAACAAATTAAAGATCCTGAATATGTTTCTTAGACCAAAAACCAATGGAGTTTACATGTTTGAAGTAAACCTGTGGTATGATAGAGTAAAACGTATTGAGCTTTATGAAAGGGATAATTATATGGATGCATTTAGAATAGGCTTTCATATGTCGGAAAAACTGAATATAGATTTATTGGATGCCACAGTTCCAAATAACAATAAATGGATTGATAAAAACGAATGGAGAAGGAAATTAAATGAACAAAATACCTAAAAAACTTCAAGAAAAAATTAATCAGCGTAAAGCCCAAGACATGTTACGCGGATTGGGGACACAAAATGATTTAATAGATTTTTCGTCTAACGATTATTTAGGTTTTTCTAGATCAAAAGAGATTTTCGACATGACCCATTATTATTTGGAATCTAAAAATTTCACCAGAAACGGGTCAACGGGTTCACGTTTGTTATCTGGAAATTATAATTTATACCAGAAAGTAGAGGCTATGTTGTGCCAGTTTCATAATTCGGAGTCTGCTTTAATATTCAATTCTGGGTATAATGCCAATTTGGGGTTTTTCGCCTCGGTACCGCAACGAGATGATATCATCTTATACGATGAGTACATTCATGCCTCCATACGTGATGGCATTGTTATGAGTCGTGCAAAAGCCTTCAAATTCCGACATAACGATCTGGAGAGCTTACAGCTGCTTCTAGAGAAATATATGGCGAAGGCTCAGAATTCCGAAATTTACATAGTTACAGAATCCGTCTTTTCTATGGATGGAAATTCGCCCGACCTCATTTCCTTAGTAAATTTAAGTAAAAAGTACCAAGCCTATTTAATTGTCGACGAAGCGCATGCTGTTGGCGTTTTTGGAAAAAACGGTGCTGGTTTGCTCCAAGAACTTGAACTAGAAAACCAGGTGTTTGCTAGAATAATTACCTTTGGAAAAGCTTTAGGTAGCCATGGAGCAGCGGTTTTAGGAAGTAATGAGCTTACTCAATATTTAATAAATTTCTCACGTTCTTTTATTTATACCACCGCCCTTCCTCCACATACCTTAATGACCTTGAAAGCCGTGTATATTGAATTGGAAAAAACGCACGAAATTTCGAAACTGTTTAAAAATATAGACTTTTTTAAAAGGGAGCTTGTGAATAATAATTTAAGGGATAACTTTATTGAAAGCAATTCTTCTATTCAATGTTGTATCATTCAAGGGAACGAAAATGTAAAAGCTGTCTCCAATCAGCTTTTTAAAAAAGGATTTGATGTAAAACCCATCCTTTCTCCAACAGTGCCAGAAGGCGAAGAACGTCTGCGTTTTTGTTTGCATAGTTTTAATTCTGAAAAAGAAATAAAAACGGCATTAGAAATATTGGCTACACTAATAGAAATATGATAGATACATTTAAAACAATTGCTAGATTTCAGTATTCTTCAGAAGCACAAATTATAAAAGGACGTTTAGAAGCAGATGGCATTGAAGTGTTTCTCTCAGATAATTTAACCATCGATACCGATCCTTTAATCAGTAATGCCATTGGTGGCGTAAAGTTAAAAGTGTATTCGCATCAAAGTGAGGCAGCTATAGAAATTTTGAAATCTATTAGAAAGTATTCTGTAGATGATGAAGGGAATTCTGTAAACTGTCCCAATTGCAATAGCGAGAAAATCGAACTCTTTTCCACTATTAAAGATGCCAAATCATTATTATGGTTTATTTTTGGGGTCTTATTTTCATCGCTTCCATTTTATACGAGACACAAGTATCGATGTGAAGCTTGCCAAACCGAATTCGATTTAAAATGAAAACATACTTTGTAACGGGAATTTCCACAGAAGTGGGAAAAACCGTAGCTTCAGCTATTTTAGTAGAAGCGCTTCAAGCAGATTATTGGAAACCCATTCAAGCCGGAGAATTAGAGAATAGCGATAGTCATAAAGTGGAAAGGCTAATTTCTAACAGCAGGTCTAAATTTCATCCAAACAGTTTTGCTTTAAAAACTCCTATGAGCCCTCATGCAGCAGCCGAAATTGAAGAGCTTACTATAAATTTGGAAGAAATTAAACAGCCTCAAACTAAAAATCATTTAGTAATTGAAGGGGCAGGGGGTGTGTTGGTTCCAATAAACCATACCCAAACTATTTTAGATATAATTAAACCGGAATATCAGGTTATTGTTGTTTCTAGACATTATTTAGGAAGCATCAATCATACGCTGCTAACGGTGAATTTATTGAAAGCTAAAGGCTTTAATGTTGCTATTATTTTTAGTGGCGAAGAGAATAAAACCTCAGAAGATATAATTGTAAAAATGACGAAAGTACCAGTTATCGGCAGAATTGACGAAGAACCATATTTTGATAAAAATGTGATTTTAGAATATGCTGAACTGTTTAAAGATAAGTTATGAAATTAAAAGAAAGAGATAAAAAACACCTGTGGCATCCTTTAACCCAACATAAATTACATCCTGAAGCTATTGCGATAACAAAAGCAAAAGGTTGCATATTAACAGACGAGGATGGGAAAGAATATATTGATGCCATTGCGTCTTGGTACACCTGTATGTACGGACATTGTAATGAATATATTACCAGTCGTGTTGCCCACCAAATGCAGCATCTCGATCAGGTAGTTTTTAGCGGATTTACCCACGAACCAGCAGTTAAATTATCGGAAGCGTTAATACAAATCCTTCCTAAAAATCAGAACAAGTTGTTTTTTAGCGATAACGGCTCAACCTCCGTTGAAATTGGTATAAAAATGGCCTTGCAATATCACTTCAATCAAGGAGAAAAACGCACTACCTTAATCGCTTTTGAAGATGGTTTTCATGGGGATACTTTTGGAGCCATGAGTGTATCGAGTCTTTCGGTTTACAACGGCCCATTTGAAGAGTTCTTTTTAGATGTTAAGCGTATTCCAACTCCAAACGGAAGCAACCACCAAGTTATTTTAAACACATTAAAAGAAATAGTTGAAACCCATCAAGTAGCCGGTTTTGTTTACGAACCTTTGGTTCAAGGGGCAGCTGCCATGAAAATGTACGGGGCTGAAGGCTTGGAACTTATTTTGAAATTTTGCAAACAGCATAACATCGTAACGGTTGCGGATGAGGTAATGACAGGTTTCGGGAAAACCGGAAGCTATTTCGCATCAGATTTTATGCAAACCAAACCGGATATTATGTGTCTGAGCAAAGCCTTAACAGGTGGTTTGTTACCTATGGCAATCACCTCTTGTTCGCAAGAAATTTACGATGCTTTTTATAGCGATGATATTGGAAAAGGCCTGTTTCACGGACATACTTATTCTGCCAACCCTTTAGCGTGTACGGCAGCTATAGCCGGAGTTGAACTGTTGCAAACTGAAGAAATTCAAAACCACATTCAACGTGTTAAAGCCTCGCATGAGTCGTTTAATTTACGTATCAAAAACCATCCTAAAGTGAAATCCACAAGGCAAACAGGAATTATTTTCGCCTTAGATTTAAATACGGAAATGTCGCGTTATGGAAATCTAAGAAACAAATTGTTTCAGTTTTTTATGGATAAAGGAGTTTTTCTTCGCCCTTTAGGAAGCACGATTTATATTCAGGCACCTTACGTGATTTCTGATAAAGAACTAGAAAAAGTCTATCAAACCATTGAAGAAGCCTTAGCAATAGTTTAATTTTGAAAAAACATATTTGTGATTCCATCTATTTCAATTATGAGCTTATCAAGTCTTTCTCCTTTGGGTACAACCCCAGATGAATCTTGGAAAGCTTATAAAAATGATCAACACTATTTTTCTAAAAACAACAACCTAGTTGCTGAAATCCCGAAAGAAGCCAAAAAGGAAATTGAAAAACTAAGGGCTTCGGATACAAAATATAAAGCCTTAGACGATTCTGTATTGTTCGCTATTTATGCGTCAAGGCAGACTATGGAACAAGCAGGATGGAAAGCGAGTGATAATTTTGGGGTCAATATTGGTTCCTCGCGTGGTGCAACTTCACTTTTTGAAAAGCATCACGAAGATTTTTTAAATAACTCCAAACTAAACCCTTTAAGTTCGCCAACCACAACACTTGGAAATATTTCGTCTTGGGTAGCGCACGATTTACAAACCCAGGGACCAGAGATTTCTCATTCAATTACCTGCTCAACGGCACTACATGCATTGCTAAATGGGATAGCGTGGTTAAATTCGGGGATGTGTAATAAATTTCTAGTGGGTGGAAGTGAAGCGCCCCTTACTCCTTTTACCATAGCTCAAATGCAGGCAATCAAAATTTATTGCCCATCTGAAAGAAGCGAAGAAGCTTACCCCTGTGCAGCTTTAAATTTAGATAAAAAGAAAAACACCATGATTCTAGGCGAAGCAGCCTCCATGGCTTGTTTAGAAAAAGGCAACCAACCAAAGGCCATAGCCAAAATAGTTGGGGTGGGTTATGCTACCGAAATTTTAGAACACAACGCCTCTTTGTCTACAGATGCCGTTTGTTTTCAGCGTTCTATGAAAATGGCTCTAGGAAGTTTAAGTCCAAATGAGGTGGATGTGATAGTAACGCATACACCAGGAACAATCAAAGGCGATATGTCAGAAGTAAAAGCTATAAAAAGCCTGTTTACGGAAAAACAACCAGCCTTAACCACGAACAAATGGAAGTTAGGTCATAGCCTCGGTGCAAGTGGCATGCTAAATATAGAAATGGCAGTTTTAATGTTGATGCATCATGAATTTATTCCTGTTCCTTATTTAAAACAAGACGTTCCAAAAAACATAAAATATATTTTAGTTAATGCAGTTGGATTTGGCGGGAATGCGGTTTCTATCCTATTAACGAAATAACTATATTTACTGTCTAAAAACCGATATAATGAGAATAGTATTATTACTTTTTATCTTGCCAATCTTGAGTTTTTCGCAAGTTGATCCCAACATCTTTAAGAAATTTGAATCTAAATTCTATGAGATAGATGGTTATAAAATAAATGTTGAAGTTCTTGGAACCGGAGATCCAATTTTCTTTTTACCTGGAGGACCTGGAAATTCACACGATTACATGCAGGGAAATTTCGGGCAGTATTATAAAAGCAATACAGTTGTTTTTTTCGACTTCTTAGGGAGAGGAAAAAGTGATGACGCAAAGGATGTTTCAGAATATTCAGTAGAAAATGATGTAGAGCTTATCGAGAAACTTCGAGTGCGTTTAAATTATGACAAAATAGCCTTAGTTGGGCATTCCTACGGAACGGTTCCGGCTCAAGCTTATGCCATAAAATACCCGAATAATGTAGACAAAATGGTACTGATTAATGGGTTTCATTCTGGAGTTATGTGGCAAGCCAATTGCGATAGCTACAACCATTATGCAAAAACACATTTTCCTGAAAAATGGAAACAAGTCGATTCTCTTCGTGCTTTAGGCTATGTGTCTAGTCAGGAACCACTAAAATCAGTTTATGGGAATTTCCCAACAAAGTATATTTATTACCACAACACCAGCTTAAAACAAAACGTACCTAAAGAAAAACATAGAGGATGGGCTAACGATGTTTATGTGCAAATAATTGGTCCTGATGGCGATTTTCATGTGGCTGGAAGTATGATATACCAAGATTATAGACAGAAACTAAAGGATGTAAAAGCCAAAACCTTAATTATTGCAGGCAGATACGATGGGGTTTCTACACCTGAATTTGCGGTGCAGTATAAAACGTTCATGCCTCAAGCTCAGTTTGAAATGTTTGAACAAAGTGCTCATAATCCATATTTAGAAGAGCCTGAAAAATTTTATGGGCTTTTTGAAACCTTTTTCAACATAAAATAAGTTATTTTTGATCCAAACTTGAAACCAAAACCATGAGTGAAATAAGACATAACTGGACGAAAGAAGAAATTTTAGAGATTTACAACAAGCCTATGATGGAGTTGCTTTATGAAGCAGCAACAATCCATCGCTTACATCATGACCCTAATGTGGTTCAGGTGTCTACCTTACTTTCAATAAAAACAGGTGGTTGCTCTGAAGACTGTGGTTACTGTCCTCAAGCCGCTCGTTACCACACCAACGTAGAAGGGAACGATTTAATGACTGTAAATCAGGTAAAAGCTCAAGCCTTACGTGCTAAAGAATCAGGAAGTTCTCGTGTTTGTATGGGAGCAGCTTGGAGAAATGTAAAGGATGGTGAAGAGTTTGACCAAGTTTTAGAAATGGTTAGAACCATTAATAAACTTGATATGGAAGTGTGCTGTACCTTAGGAATGGTTACTGAAAACCAAGCAAAACGTTTAGCTGAGGCTGGACTTTATGCGTACAATCACAATTTAGATTCTTCAGAAGAATATTATAAAGAAGTCATTTCAACTCGTGGCTATCAAGACAGGTTAGATACCATTAGCAATGTGCGTAAAACCAATGTAACAGTGTGCTCCGGAGGAATTATTGGTATGGGAGAAAGTGTAGAGGATAGAGCTGGAATGTTAGTGGCGTTATCAACCTTAGATCCTCAGCCAGAATCAACACCAATTAATGCCCTAGTGGCTGTGGAAGGAACGCCATTAGAAGATGAAAAACCTGTCGAAATTTGGGACATGATTCGTATGGTGGCAACAACAAGAATCGTAATGCCAGAAACCCAAGTACGTTTAAGTGCGGGAAGAACACAAATGAGTCGTGAAGGGCAAGCCATGTGCTTTTTTGCCGGCGCGAATTCTATTTTTGCTGGAGATAAGTTGTTAACAACTCCAAATCCAGATGTGAATGACGATATGAGAATGTTTGAACTTTTAGGAATGAAACCTCAAAAACCATTCACTAAAAAAGTACAACCTAAAACAGTGGAAGCAGCAGAATCTGAATATCAAGCTTTAGGTGAAAAACCAAGATGGACAAGACCAGACCATAAAATTGAGCGTAACGAGGCAGCTAAAGAAAAAGCGAAAGCCTTAAAATAGTTTTGGAACTTTTTTAACCTCCTGAAATGTAGATGTCTAAATTAAATTTACAGGAAATTCCACGTGTTAAATCTATCACTAAAGATGATTTTATAAAACACTACTTTAAACCACAGAAACCTGTGGTTATAGAGCAGTTTATTGGGGATTGGCCTGCGTTTAATAAATGGAGTCTAGATTATTTTAAAGAGTTAGCAGGAGATAAAGTGGTGGCGCTTTACGACGATAGACCAGTGTCTCATCGAGACGGATTTAATCAACCTCATGCAAAAATGACCCTGGGGGAATATGTTGATTTACTTAAAAGTGAACCTACAAAATATCGCATTTTTCTCTGGAATATTTTAAAAGAAGTCCCAGAACTCCAAAACGATTTTAAATACCCGGATTTTGGCTTAAAACTCTTGAAAAAACTACCTATGTTGTTTTTTGGAGGTGAGGACTCTTACACCTTTATGCATTATGATATTGATTTAGCGAATATTTTTCATGTGCACTTTTCAGGAGAAAAAGAGGTAATCCTTTTCGACCAAAAACAAAATAAATACTTGTATAAAGTACCACATGCCTTAATTACGCGTGAGGATATTGATTTTTCCAATCCCGATTTTGAAAAATGGCCGGCCTTAAAACATGCAAAGGGCTTTAAAACCCTGCTTAACCACGGTGAAACGCTATATATGCCTGAAGGTTATTGGCACTATATGAAATATAAAACCACGGGGTTTTCTATGAGTCTGCGAGCCATTCCTAGAAATCCCAAGAATCTAGGAAAAGCTATTTATAACCTGTTTATCATGAGGAATTTTGATAATGCCATGAGGCGGCTAAGAGGGCAAAAATGGATCGATTGGAAAAACGAACAGGCCTTGCTGAGAACCTCTAAACATAGCAGTTCTTAAGGAATAAAATCTGGAGTGTACATTGCAAATCCGTTTATCGGTAAAAATTCATATCATCCAAATAGTCCCAAACTTTTGGAGGTAACATAGGTTGGACGTTTTTACCTTCTTTAATACATGTTCTTATAAAAGTAGAGGAAAGCTCCATGATGGGAGCCTTGACATGATGTATTTTTTCATGTCCTTTAAATTGAGTGTCCACAGCGCCTTCTGATAGTCGTGGATAAGTGTAAATATCATGTCTTTCTAATATCAGCTCATAATTTTTCCACTTATGGAAACTCTTTAAATTATCCTCTCCCATAATTAAACTGAATTCATGCTTAGGATATTTTTCCTCTAAATAAACTAAAGTGTTTATCGTATAATTAGGTTGAGGTAGGTTGAATTCTATGTCACTCGGACTTAAAGATTCGTAGGGTTCTGTGGCGAGATAAACCATCTCCAAACGCTGGTAATTGTCTAAAAGGGTGCTTTTCTTTTTAAACGGACTGTGAGGGGTAATTACAAACCAGATTTTTTCCAAATCGCTGTGTTCCACCAAATGATTGGCAATTATAAGATGCCCAATATGAATGGGGTTGAAAGACCCAAAAAACAGTCCAATTTTCATTTTTAAAGGGGTTTATTTACAAAGTTACCTACTAAGTTCTCGGCTTCTGTAAGGGCGTTTTCTAGGTTGTCATTTTCTATAATTACGTCAAATAAAGGCGCTGTAGCAAGCTCTGCTGAGGCTTTGGCAATACGCATGTTTATTTTGTCGTCACTTTCTGTTTTGCGCTTTTTTAACCTTATTTTAAGCTCGTCTATACTTGGTGGTTTTACAAATACAGCTAAGGTTTCAGTCGGAAATTTTCGTTTTATGCGTAAGCCACCAGAAACATCGATATCGAAAATAACATGCTTACCTTGAGCCCAAATACGTTCCACTTCCGTTTTTAAAGTACCATAAAAATTATCGCGATAAACTTCTTCCCACTCTAAAAATTCATCGTTTTTTATTTTCTGTTTAAATTCCGAGGCCGATAAAAAATAATAATCTTTTCCGTGGATTTCTGTGCCTCTTTTTTCTCTGGAAGTAGCAGAAATAGAGAACTCTAAATTTAATTCTTCTAGGTTTAATAGGTGTCTTACTATAGTCGTTTTCCCGGAACCGGATGGAGCTGAAAATACGATGAGTTTTCCTTGGTGTGGCTTTTTGTCTGTCACAAATATGGTTTTAATTTATTGAACGTTGAACGATGAATTCGAAATACCGATTAAAGCACATTCAAAAGCTGTTCCTTAATTTTTTCTAATTCGTCTTTCATTTGAACCACTAACTGCTGCATAGCTGCATAGTTGCTTTTAGAGCCTATGGTGTTAATTTCTCTTCCTAGTTCTTGGGCAATAAAACCGAGTTTTTTTCCGTTGGAATCTGCCGAGTTCAAGGCCGAGTGGAAATAGTCTAAATGGTTTTTTAAACGTACCTTTTCTTCGGTAATATCAAACTTTTCAATGTAGTAAACCAATTCTTGCTCAAACCGATTTTCGTCTACTTTCTCTTTTAATTCTTCAACACCTTTGCGCAAACGTTCTCGCACTCCCGCAATGCGCTCAGGATCCATGGAAATAACCTGCTCTAATAAAGCTTCAATATTGTTTAATCGCATCCTGAAATCGGCTTCAAGGACCTTTCCTTCGTCCAGTCGGTAGATTTGAATGTTTTTTAAGGCTACTTTTACTTCTTCTAAAATAGCTGCCCACTCATCTTCATCAATGTCATCACGCTCGGTGTTTAGGGTATCCGGAAAACGTACAGCCATCTTTAACAATTCCGTTTCGTCGCCATCAACAATTTCTTTTAATTGCTTCATGTATTGCCTTATAACGGTTTTGTTTAATTGGGTGGTGCTTTCTTCACCGGTCATTTCAACATACAAAGAGAAATCTATCTTCCCACGCTCCAGTTCGGTGCCAATAAGTTTTCTTAACGACAATTCTTTCTCTCTGTAAATTGAAGGCATTCTAGCATTCAAATCGAGATTTTTACTGTTAAGCGATTTTATTTCAATGGAAATTTTCTTTGTTGGTAATTGCAAAATGGATTTGCCATAACCGGTCATGGAGTGAATCATATCTCGTTTTTAAAGTTGTACAAAGGTAGGAAAAACTAAGGGCTTAGAAAATAGTATTTTTATTATGCATGCATAGTAAAATATTGTAAATTTGTCCTTTAAATTTTAAAACATGTACACAAAAGAATTTGAGATTAGATGGAGTGATGTAGATGCGAATAGACATCTCGCAAATAGCGCATATACCAACTTTATGAGCCATACTAGAATGGCATTTTTAATTGAAAACGGCTTTGGAATGAAAACCTTAGCAGACCATAATTTAGGGCCTGTAGTGTTTTATGAACACATGTATTATTTCAAGGAAGCATTTATGGGACAACCAATAAAAGTAAGCTTGGAAGTCTCAGGTTTGAGTGAGGATGGAATGTTTTTTAAATTTGATCATAATTTTTACAACCATAAAGGTGAAAATATTGCACATTGTGAAATGCTTGGTGCTTGGATGGATTTAACAACAAGAAAGTTAATTGGACTTCCAGAAGAGCTATTGGCTATAGAAGATAACTTTCCTAAAACCAAAGATTTTAAAACATTAACCAAGGAAGATACTAGGGCTGCTGGAAAGAAACCGGTGCATCTGACTAGGGGATAACTTAGTTTTTTTTAGTAACTAAATAAACCCCAGCAAATATTAAAACGGCCGCTATAACTTTTACTAAGTCTATGGTGTCGCTTCCCATAAAAAGAGCGAAAACACTGGCAATTACAGGTTGAATGTATAAAAAAGTGCTGACGGTTGAGGCTTTTAAATGTCTTAAAGCTAAAGGGTTTAAAAGATAGGTTCCGAAAGTGGCTCCTACAACTACAAACAGAACAGAAAATAAAATATAAGGAGGGAAAGTTGCCCACGCTATCTGTGAAAATTCGTTGTAACCGAACGGAATAACCAAGAGTGCTCCGAATAAAAATAACCATCTAATAAAGGTAAATGGATGGTATTTGTTGGTTAAATTTTTAATAATGATAATATAAATACTGTACGAAACGGCATTTATAAAAATTAAAAGATTTCCTAAAGGAATCTGATCTGTTGGATGGGGAGATTTTCCATAAACAGAAAGGACAATAGCTCCTGATAGACCTAGCGAAATACCTATTATTTTAAGTCCAGTAACTCGTTCCTTTAAGAAAAATGCCGACAATAGTAAAACTACAATGGGCACGACAGTCATAATTACGGAGGCATGAATAGGGGTTGTAAACTCTAATCCTTTAAAAAACGTTAGAAAGTTTAACCCGAGTCCGAAAACAGCGGCAAAAAAGATGGTAATATAATCTTTCGCTGCAATAGGTTCTTTAACCGTAAACAAACTAAAAATCCAAAATAAAATGGCGGCCCCTACAACCCGGACTAATAGAAAACCATAGGGTTTGATATAGCCTTCAGCAAGAACGTCGTTCGCAAAAGTAAAAGTAAGCCCATAAATAACATGGACGAGGGTTACAGCAATTAAAGCAAGAATCCGAGTTTTATCCATGTAGGGCTTCTTTGGCTTCTTGGACTACTTTTTTAGAATTACCAATAAATATGCGATGGTTGAAAAGGAGAACGGGACGACTTAAAAACGTGTAATGTTCTAGTAAATAACGCTTGTAATCAGATTCTGTTAAGTCCTGATTTTTTAAATCCATCTCTTTGTAAAGCTTAGCGCGTTTACTAAAAAGGGCCTCGTACGAGCCTGCTAGCGCCTTCATCTCCTCTAATTGTTTTACAGTAATTTCTTCACTCTTGATGTCTTGTAAAAAAAAGTCAGATGGTAAATCCCACGCTTTTAAAATTCGTGTACACGTACTGCAGGTCTTTAAATAATAAACTTTTTTCATAGTCATTTTCTATAAACCGCTATGCCTAAAGGCTAAAACGGAAATCATTTAGTTGAAGCTTTATTTTCGTTGAACAAAGAACGCCCATTTTTACTGAAATTTAATTACTTTTAAGCAAAATTTAAAAACATGGATGGGGCATTCGACATCGCTATAAAAAACAGAAATATCTTAAAAACCTTTTTAGAAACCTGCACTTTGGAAGAGCTAAATAAAGTGCCAAAGGGTTTTAATAATAATATCATTTGGAATATAGCCCACACCATAGTTACCCAACAGCTATTGGTGTACAATTTATCTGCTGTGCCCATGCTTGTGTCCGACGATCTAGTTAATAGATATAGAAAAGGAACAAAACCGGAAGGTGCTGTTACCCAGTCTGAAGTAGAGCGCATTAAGGGCTTGCTTTTCACGACCATAGAAAAAACCAAGGAAGACTACAAAAACCAGGTGTTTAAAACCTATACGGAGTATACGGTTACCACAAAAAGTGTCTTAACAAACGTCGAAGAAGCTATTGATTTTAATAACTTTCACGAGGGCATTCATTTGGGCTATATTATGGCTTTAAAAAAGTGCTTATAAATAATTTAAAACACTTTGTAATTCGCTCCAAGGGATATGGATTTCTGTTATTCCAGTAGAATAAGGTGCTATTTCGTAGGTGTTGAAAAGTAAAATGACACCGTCTTCAGTCAATCCAATGTTTTCTGGCAATTGAAAAGTATCAGGCTCAAAATAGAGCTCCCTTTTGTCGGCAATCTCTTCATAGAAATAGGTTTTTGCCATATCAGTGAAGCCTAAATAATCTTCAAATAAGTCTTCATTTCTTAATGGGGCTCCTGTTTGAGCATTAAAGTTTAAAAACCTGATGTTTAAACTACCATGAGCCCCTCCAGTATTGATATAAGTGGTTATGGATATGGAAATCACATCTGAAGATTGATACATAACTTCTCCGTCAATTTGCGCCTCCCAAGCCATCACACTGTCCGGGAAATCAGCCTTAAAACGATTGAATTCAGCATTAAACGAGTCAATACTTTCAGAAACGGTTTTAGGAGCAGCGCTCTCAAGCTCATCCGAGCCTAAGGAGCTTATAATTAATTCATCAATGGCCTTGTTGATAGCGGCAGAAGCGACATCCGTTCCGCTAGCTTCAGGAATGTTAATTTCTACTAGTTTATTGGTGCTAGTGGTCTTGTTTATTTCTTTGAATTCAATGGGTTTTTCTTCCTTACAAGTCTGTGAAATCAGGGAAATTAGTATAGCGTAAACAAAAATTTTAAAGCGCATGACACAAAAGAATTTAGATGATGTTAAAGGTAGTTATTGTATTTGAATAGGCCGAATTAAACCGTAACTTTGTTAGAATGTTTTTCGGATGTTTTTACTGAAAATCATGAACAAAATTTACTGGTTTTAAACACCAGCTTATTGATAAGTTACTGCAAATGAAATTTAATACCAAAACCATACATGGAGGCCAAAAGCCGGATGCAGCTTACGGCTCTGTAATGCCTCCTATTTACCAAACATCAACCTACGCACAATCAACACCTGGTGGACATAAGGGCTACGAGTATTCCAGAACCCATAATCCTACGAGAACTGCCCTAGAAAATGCTTTGGCTAGTATTGAAAATGGAAACTACGGGATGGCCTTTGGTTCTGGCTTAGCAGCTATAGATGCCGTCTTAAAACTATTGCAATCGGGTGATGAGGTAATTTCTACCAACGATTTATATGGGGGGTCGTATAGGCTGTTCAATACCATTTATAAAAAATTCGGAATTAAGTTTCATTTTATTGGAATGCAGGAAGCTCAAAATATAGAAGCGTATATAAACAAAAATACCAAACTGCTTTGGGTGGAAACCCCAACCAATCCAATGATGAATATTATCGATATTAAGGCCTGTTCTGTCCTGGCTAAAAAACACAATTTGCTACTGGCAGTCGATAATACCTTTGCAACGCCATATCTCCAACGACCTTTGGACTTGGGGGCCGATATCGTCATGCATTCAGCTACTAAATATCTGGGTGGTCATAGCGATGTGGTTATGGGAGCACTCATAGTAAAGGATAAGGACCTAGCCGATAAACTTTATTTTATTCAAAATGCCAGCGGCGCTATTTGTGGTCCTCAGGATAGTTTTTTGGTGTTGCGTGGAATTAAAACCTTACATGTTAGAATGCAACGTCATTGCGAAAATGGAAAGGCTATTGCTGAATATTTAGCAAGCCACCCGAAAGTGGAAAAAGTCTTTTGGCCAGGTTTTGAAAACCATCCAAACCATGAGATAGCTAAAGCTCAAATGTCCGATTTTGGAGGAATGATTTCATTTAGTACCAAAGGAAATAATTATAAAGAGGCAATTAAAATAGTGGAAAACTTAAAGGTTTTTACCTTGGCGGAATCTTTAGGTGGAGTGGAGTCCTTGGCTGGACACCCAGCTAGTATGACGCATGCAAGCATCCCAAAAGAGGAACGAGAGAAAACCGGTGTCCTAGACTCGCTAATTAGATTGAGTGTGGGCATCGAAGATATAGACGATTTAATTGCCGATTTAAAACAAGCCATCAATTAAATGCAACAATAAACCCAAGAGTTAGGTCTTGGGTTTTTGTACTTCTTATTTTTTTATGGCTTAATCGAGATAATAGATATATCCAAAATTTAACCAAATCAACCAATCGTTATATTTATTCGATTCTAATTGATGATTTAACCCATCAATCCAATCACTTCCATAATATTGTAACCTGAGGTCCATCATTAAATCGGAAGCGACACCTACTTTATATCGGACTCCAAGACTTGAAACTAAAGACCAAGTACTTCCTGGAGTAGGATCTATAGAACCTGGTTCCCAAGCTCCCCAAAAGTTGTCGGCATTTAAAATGTTCTGATCGCCATCGGTGGTAGAGGCTTTCGGACGAAAGGCAGTATAATGTACTCCAAAACTAATAAATGGAGCAAAACGGTAGGCAAAAGCTTGGAAGTCACGAATGCTGAAAGGAAAGTATTCCAATTGCATCCCGATATCAAAGTTATTAGCTTCTCCTGTATGTGCCCTTAATTTTGCAGCTTCAGCAGAATTTCCTTGAGCCCATTTACCATGGTGATCGAGTTTTGTTTTATTGTAAGAAATTTCACTTCGTAACTTAAAGTGATCATTAAAATAACTATTAGTAGTATAGCAGTCACATTCAGCGCTATATGAGAAATTCATATAGTGGATGATTCCAATTCCATAGCCGGAGTTCCCGTAGTTCGTACCTTCATCATGGCGAACACCATAATCAGATCTAAATTGAACTGGGCCCACAATCGCGCCAATTTCATGGGAAAATCCTAATTGTGCAAAACTAAAATGAGTACTAACAAGTAGGAGAAAGAATACGGATAAGAGCTTCAGATTGCGCATATAAGCATGAGATAATTAGGCATAATGTTAAACAAATATATAAAAACACAGCAAACCACCAAATAAATCCGTTAAAACGAATTCATATTAATGATTCTTTTTTTTAAACATGGATAAATCTAAGAATTTATTTCTCAAGTTGTATTGTGAAAAATGAAATAATATCAATTATTTTTTAAAAATAATGTATATTTAGTATATAAATAGAAGAAATAATACAATAGTATTAAATTCAAATAGAATGAATAGCAAAGTAGACGCGTTTTTAAATCTTGTAAAGAAAAAGAATGGCCATGAACCAGAATTTTTACAAGCAGTGTATGAAATAGCTGAAACTGTGATTCCTTTTATTGAAGATAATCCCAAATATAAAAATAGGATGCTCCTCGAACGGATGGTCGAACCGGAACGAACCATCATCTTTAGAGTGCCTTGGGTAGACAAACATGGCAATATTCAAATAAACCGAGGGTTTCGTATAGAGTTTAACTCCGCTATCGGACCATATAAGGGGGGGTGCGATTTCATCCAACAGTGAACCTAAGTATTTTAAAGTTTTTAGGCTTTGAACAAGTGTTTAAGAATTCCTTAACCACCTTGCCTATGGGTGGTGGGAAAGGCGGAAGCGATTTCGACCCCAAAGGGAAAACCGAGTTGGAAGTAATGCGTTTTTGCCAATCGTTTATGACGGAATTATTCAGACATATCGGCCCTGAAACCGATGTGCCTGCTGGCGATATGGGTGTGAGTACAAGGGAAATAGGGTATTTATTCGGACAATATAAAAGACTCAAAAATGAGTTTACGGGCGTGTTAACAGGTAAAGGCTTGGCCTTTGGCGAATCTTTAATCAGGCCGGAAGCAACCGGATATGGTTGTGTGTATTTTATAAAAAACATGCTGAACGTGAAAAGGGAGGTCATTAAAGGCAAAACCGTAGTAATTTCAGGCTCTGGAAATGTGGCCCAATATGCTTGCGAAAAGGCGACCGAACTAGGAGCTAAAGTGCTTACCATGTCTGATTCTTCTGGATATATTTTTGATAAGGATGGAATAGATGCTCCAAAACTAGCCTTTATTCAAGACTTGAAAAACCTGCGTCGTGGTCGAATAAGCGAGTATATAGATGCCTATGCTTCGGCTACCTTTCATACGGGTGAAAAACCTTGGGCTGTAGCTTGTCAATTGGCACTGCCTTGTGCCACACAAAATGAATTGGATGAGGTGGCTGCTAAAACTTTAATTAATAATAAGGTAGAACTCGTAGCCGAGGGAGCTAACATGCCTTGTACTCCTGAAGCAATTGAACTGTTTCAAAAAGCAAACGTGATGTTTGCGCCAGGTAAGGCTTCCAATGCTGGGGGTGTGGCTACATCCGGCTTGGAAATGAGCCAAAACTCCTTACATCTAAATTGGACCCGAGAAAAAGTAGATGATAAACTAAAGGATATTATGTTCGAAATTCATAAGTCCTGTATAGCCTTTGGGACTCAGGAGAATGGCTACGTCAATTACGTAAAAGGTGCTAATATAGCAGGGTTCGTGAAGGTAGCCGATGCAATGCTGGCTCAGGGAGTGGTGTAAAGTTTGTTTAGTAATCCTTAATTCCTCTTAAATTTGGAGTCTTTTTTCAGGCAAATTATATGTTTTTGCTTTAAAACTCGTTATATATAGATATATTTGAAACGTTTAAAAGTAGGTATGAATAAAAGATTTTTCTTAATAATTGTTTTGCTTTTTCCAATGGCCATAATGGCTCAGGATTATTCTGCTTTATGGAAAGGCTATTTTTCTTTCTTAAATATTAAAGATGTTTCTCAAGGAAATAATAAAATTTTTGTAGCTGCAGAAAATGCAGTCTTTTCTTATGATATCAATACGAATGAAATAGAAACCATAACAACCATCAACGGGTTGTCTGGTGAGGCTATTTCAACCATTCATTATAGCGAGGCGTATCAAATGCTCCTTATTGGGTATAGCAATGGCTTAATGGAAATTGTTCTAGACGATGAAACCAATGTAGTAAAAGTGGTTGATATTTTAGACAAACCAACCATTCCTCCTACAAACAAACGGATTAATTATTTTGAAGAATACAATGAATTTGTTTTCATCTCAACCGATTATGGAATTTCTGTATACGACATGTCTCGGCTAGAATTTGGGGATACGTACTACATTGGGCCGAATGGAACTCAGGTTAAGGTTAGGCAAACAACCATATCAGATGGATATATTTATGCAGCAATTTTTAGTGGGATAGGAATTAAAAAAGCCCTTGTAGATAGTCCAAACTTAGTCGATTATCAAGAATGGTCGTCTGTCATTGCCTCTGGAAACTACCTAGGCATACAAGCTACCGACGAGGGAAATGTATTCGTCATCCGCGAAGACAGAAAAGTTTTTAGGGTAAATACCACAGGGCTAACTTTGGTAACAACCATAGCAAATCCTGTTTTACATTTTCAAAATAGAGAAAACAAGCTGTTGGTAACGACCAAAGGTGCTGTTTACGTGTTTAATAGCGACTTCGTACAAGTCTTAAGCATTCCAGTAGCGGCTCCATTTATCACAAAATATACTGTAGCGACGCTGAACGAAGGTTATATTTATATAGGCACAGAAGATTATGGTCTGCTAAAAACTGAATTCCCTAACCCCTTAGAGTTTGTAGAAATTCATCCTGATGGCCCATTAAAAAATAATCCATTTGCAATTCAGGCCACTTCAAACAACCTTTGGGTTACCTATGGAGATTATACACTAACCTACAATCCTGCTCCTGTAAGGTCGTGGGGTATTAGCCATTTGGAAGACGACGCTTGGAGGAATATTCCATTCGATAGCGTGCTAGGTGCTAAAAATTTAAATAAAATAGCAATCAATCCATTTAATCACCAACAAGTGTTTATTAGTTCGTTTTTCGATGGCTTGTTGGAAGTTAATAACAATGTGCCTACGGTTTTGTATAACGAGGATAACAGTGGTTTAAAATCACTGGTTATACCTAGTAATCCCAATTACAAGAATATTAGAGTAAGTGCTTCTACTTTCGATTCAAGCGGGGTGTTATGGACCATGACGGGGCGTGTAGCAAAACCATTGGTGTCTTACGATCCGAACTCAGGTCAATGGCAAAGTTATGATTTCACAAGTTTAATCCCTGATCCTTTGGAAGGGGAATGGGGCTATAGCGATATTGAAATAGATAACAATGGCACCAAATGGATTGGGTCGTATTTTAATGGATTAATCGGTTATAACAATACGAATGGTGTTCAACTAAGGAACCTGAACAAGGAAACCCAAAACATGCCAACAACCTTTGTTTCCACCGTAGCTGTCGATAAAAGAAATCAAATTTGGATCGGAACGACAAATGGTTTAAGGGTATTGTACAACCCAACGAACTTTTTTACCGACCCAGGAATTCAAGCACAATCAATTATTATTTTAGACGATGGGGTTCCAAAGGAGCTTTTATACCAAACCTTTGTGTCCGATATCGTGGTGGATGGCTCTAATAATAAATGGGTGGCAACCTATAGTTCGGGCCTGTTTTATTTTTCGTCCGATGGCCAGGAAACCATTTATCATTTCACTAAGGATAACTCGCCTTTACCTTCCAATAACATTGTAGATATTAAACTAGATGATTCTAAAGGTGTTATTTATATCGCCACAGATAGGGGATTGGTGTCCTACGGTTCTGGAGGATCTCAAACAGCAACAACCCTGGAAGAGGCGTTTGTTTTCCCTAATCCTGTTAGGCCAGAGTATAATATGGCGGATAAAAAAGTAAAGATTAGAGGCATTACCGAAAACATGAATATTAAGATCACAGATATTGAAGGGAATCTAGTGGCCGAAGCTCAGTCTAAAACCAATTCGCGCTATAAAGGGTATAACCTGGAAATTGATGGAGGTACAGCTTATTGGAATGGAAAAAACCTCGGAAATAATACCGTAGCCTCTGGAGTCTATTTAATCATGTTATCCGATTTGGAATCTTTTGAAACGAAAGTCATCAAATTAATGGTCGTGAGATAATGCTAGCTACCACAAATGCCATTGTCTTATCTAAAATTAAGTACAGAGACAACGATTTAATAGTCAAATGCTACACCCAAAAGTTCGGTGTGGTAAGCTATATTCTAAGGCAGGTGTCAAGTTCTAAAAAAGGAAGTTCCAAAACGGCTTACTTTCAACTTTTATCCCAACTTCAATTAGTTACTCTGCATAAAAACAATAGGTCTCTACAGGAGGTAAAGGAAGTGAAAACACATTATATGTACGAGAGTTTGCATACGCATGTATTAAAAAGCTCTATCGTGTTTTTCCTTTCCGAAGTCCTTGCAAGCACCTTAAAGGAGGAAGAAGATAACCAAAATCTGTACACGTATTTAGAAACTTCCTTACAATGGTTGGATACCAATTCCGATTACGCCAATTTCCACCTCCTCTTTTTATTAAGATTAACCAAGCATTTGGGTTTTTATCCCGAAATGGCCGAAAACAATGAAAACTGGTTCAACCTGCAAGAAGGCGTCTTTCAGCATAGCAAAACCAACCTATATACCATCACAGGAGAAAATTTAGCCCTACTCAAACAGCTCTTAGGCACAAATTTTGATAAGTTAAATACTATTAAAATTAACTCAAAGCAACGTCAAGAATTTTTAAAGATGATGCTGTTGTATTTTGAATTACACCTAGAAGGATTTAGAAAACCACAATCCTTAGAGATTTTTAATCAGGTGTTTAATTCGTGATGTTTTAACGTATCCGTATGAAAAATGTTCTATCCCTTTTTATAGGGGTTTTTGTTATAGCCTTTAGCCAAGCCCAGGACATTCATGTTTTGGAAAGTGAATCGCATCAACCCATTCCTGGGGTTTCTATTTACAACCAAACTAAAAATACAACGGTAATTACCGACTTGGATGGCAAAGCCTCTTTAAGCTCCTTTTCAAATTCGGAAACTATCTTCTTTGAAGATTTTATCCACATCATCAAAAAAACAAACAAATCTAAAATTATAGCTAACAACCACATCGTGTATTTGGAAGCTAAAATTGAAGGCTTGGATGAGGTGATTATTTCAGCCTCCAAGTTCGAACAGAGCAAACGTGATATTCCGCAAAAGACGATTAGCATGAGTGCTCAGGAAATTCAATTCACAAATCCACAAACTAGTGCCGACTTGTTAGAAAAGGCCGGAAATGTCTTTATTCAGAAAAGCCAACTTGGTGGAGGAAGCCCTATGGTTAGAGGTTTTTCAACCAACAGATTGCTGCTCACCGTAGATGGAATCCGAATGAATAATGCCATCTTTAGAAGTGGAAACATACAAAACGTTATTTCTATCGACCCCTTCACCATACAAAACACTGAAATTTCTTTAGGTGCGGGCTCAGTGGTTTATGGAAGCGATGCCATTGGTGGGGTGATGAGTTTTTATACAAAAACACCACAGGTATCTTATTCAGATAGAATCTATACCTCAGCGCAAGCAGTTACTAGATATGCCACGGCAAACAACGAAAAAACAGGACATCTAGATGTGAATATCGGCTTGGAAAAATGGGCCTTTTTAAGCAGTGTGTCCTATTCCAATTTCGACGATTTAAGAATGGGATCCCACGGTCCAGAAAATTATTTGCGTCCGGAATATGTTATAAGCACAAATGGTGAAGACCAAATAGTTCCTAATGCCAATCCTAAAATTCAAAAGCCAACGGGTTATAAGCAAGTGAATTTAATGCAAAAAGTGCGATTTGTACCTCAGGAGAATTTAGACTTCGATTTAGGACTGATTTATACAAGTACCTCAGATTTTTCTAGATACGACAGACTGATTAGATATAAAAAAGACCAACTGCGTTCGGCCGAATGGTATTACGGACCGCAACAATGGTTTATGGGTAACTTGAAGCTGACAAAAGTAAGCAGCAGTTCCAACTTATACGATAAAATCCAAACCTCCTTGGCGTATCAAAATTTTAAGGAAAGTAGAAACGATAGAGATTATCAAAAGGTCTATAGAAATACAAACGAAGAATCGGTTGATGCCTATTCCTTTAATGCCGATTTCGAAAAATTACTTTCTCCAAAATCTGAAGTGTTTTACGGGGTGGAATATGTGTATAACAAAGTAAATTCTTCAGGGAATATATTAAACATAGAAACCAATGAAACCCAACCAACCGTTTCCAGATATCCAAATGGGGCCAATTGGCAATCCATAGCAGCCTATTCCAGTATAAAATTCAAACCTAGCGATAAGTTTATCTTTCAATCGGGTTTGCGTTACAACCAAATTGTAATGGAGGCCGATTTTACCGAAAACAACCAATACCTCCATTTGCCATTCAATAAAACCAAGTTAAACTTTGGTGCGCTTACCGGTTCGGCTGGTATCAGTTGGTTGCCTAACAACATCATGC
Organism: Xanthomarina sp.; assembly: GCF_035306605.1. Classification (NCBI taxonomy): domain Bacteria; kingdom Pseudomonadati; phylum Bacteroidota; class Flavobacteriia; order Flavobacteriales; family Flavobacteriaceae; genus Xanthomarina; species Xanthomarina sp. Next base: position 74,093 of record NZ_DATGNR010000004.1, read on the forward strand.
AATGGAAATTCAACCTTTCTACCGCTTTTAGAGCGCCAAATATAGACGATATTGGAAAGGTGTTCGACTCCGAACCAGGGGCTGTAGTCGTTCCAAATCCAGATTTAAAGGCCGAATATGCTTATGGTGGGGAACTAGGTCTGACTTTAAATTTCGATGCCAAAGTCATGGTGGATATAGCCACCTATTATACCTTTCTAGATCAAGCTTTGGTTAGAAAGGATTACCAAATAAATGGCGAAACCGAAATCATGTATAGTGGCGAACCAAGTAAGGTGCAAGCTGTACAAAATGCTTCTGAAGCTAAAATTTATGGCTTCGAGGCAGGACTGCAAATCAATGTGTCAAAACAACTTAAATTGAAATCGCAATACAACGTTACCGGTGGGACTGAAGATGATAATGGTAAGGAAATCCCCGTGAGGCACGTAGCACCTAATTTTGGGAACACCCACTTTATTTGGAAAAATGACAAGTTCTTACTAGATGCTTTTGCCGAGTACAACAGCGAATTGTCTTTTTATCAAATGGCACCTTCCGAGCAGTCAAAGGATTATATGTATGCCATAGATAAAAACGGAAACCCCTATGCGCCTTCCTGGTTTACATTAAATTTCAGAAGCCAATATCAACTAACAAAAGCGGCTACCATTACGGCAAGTTTGGAAAACATCACAGACCAACGCTATAAAACCTATTCTTCCGGAATTGCCTCTCCGGGTAGAAACCTCATAATTTCCTTAAGCTATACCTTATAGTTCAAAATAATGGAAAACATAAAAGCCACTACCATGAGGTTGTAGTGGCTTTTATGTTTTTAAGCCCTAATATACAAACAGCAATACTATTTGCGTTTTACTGCCTTTTTAGTAAGAACTTGTCCGCTACTCAAAGTAATCTTGGCAACATAAGTGGCCTGGCTCAAGTTTGAAAGATTATACGTTTCCGTAGAAGCACTTCCTTTTAACTTGTAAATGGTTCTTCCTAGCATATCTATAATATCTATCGAACGGATGCTATGGTTAGCAGGCACGATAAACTGCACCTCACCATTGGCATGTTCTATAATTGAAACTTGGTTAGCTATAACCTCGTTCTCGTCTATAGAAAGGAAAGAGTCTCTAAACACCAATTCAAAGCGCTCGTTAAATGTACCTACTTCCGTAGTGAAAGAATAAGGAGCTTCACTTAAATTATGAACAAACCCTAATACATTATCTTTTAAGTAAATGGTTTGATTCTCGGTTTCAAATATACCGTCTATAGCAGCAATAGCAATAGTGTAAGCACCTTGTGAAGCAATGGTTACCCCAAGTGGTACAACATCGGTATCTACAAAAGGCAAAGCTCTACCTTGAATAACAAATCTTTCGTCCTGTATTAAGGAATAAAAGCCTTGAGTATCCGTAATGGCATCGTATAAACGGTCACGTTCTTGTGTTGCGTGCTCTACATAGCCGACTAAAATACGTGTTGCTGGGCGATTTTCAGGAGCCAAGTCTAACCAAATTCGGTGTTTTTCAGCACCACCCATTCTATAGAATTGGGAGTTGTCGAAGCTTTTATCGCGCATATGGTTTCTAAACTCAATTTGCTGGGTAGCAGCAGGACCGTTGATCATGTTTACCATAAAACTTTGGCCAGAAGCGATATTGCCGTTAAAACCTAAAGGACCATTGGTGGTTCCTGTACCGTTATAGGTAATATAATCATCGGCAGTATAGTTATATACAAAATCTTCATAAAAAGGATCTGGAATGGCGCTAGATGGTAAGGTGCCATGAGTCCAAATATTTACAAAACCATCTAATACTGCAGCATTAACAGGGTTGTTAAGGAATTCATGGGCGTTAATAGCAGAGGGATAAGGGTTACCTAATAAATTCCAATCATCATCTTCATTTGCATCGTTGTCACCTCTTGAAACATTACGTGTAATCCATCCATTAAACGGAACCCCATTATTAAATTCGGCAGTATATACAGCAGCTGTATTGGTATACGAGCTAGGACCTCTAACGATATAACCAACCCCAGGTTCCATGGTTTCCCCAGCAGCAGGAACCCAATCTCCTTGCGTGCCATTGGCATTGGTAACCGTTGGCCCCCATCTAAAAATAAGACTCGTTGGGGAGCCCGGAGATATGCTATTCACATTAAATCCACTAACAGGCGACGACCAATACACATAATCCAAACGTCTAATTTGGGTGTCGCGTAACAGGCTTATATTTCCTGTGTTTAC